>JAFDHR010000216.1 GCA_019308645.1 Deltaproteobacteria bacterium | reverse complement strand
AGGAGGGCCTTTCGCAGCAAAGGCCTCTGTCGGCATGGTGGGGGTGAGGAGGAGATCAAACCTCTCAAAAAGGTCTCCTAAAATTTGGTTCAGCTCTGTCCTTATTTTCTGCGCGTTAATATGGTCCTCTATGGAAAAAGATTTAGCCTGATAAAGGGAGCTCACCAGGGTTTTCCCCATCTCTTCACGATTTTTATCCAGATCTTTGTATAGTTGGCTGTATAATTCATAATTGATGAGTTTTGACCAGGTTTCACCTGTATCTGGCAATGAGCCTTGCCAGAGCTCAATTTTGTGCCCCATTTCTTCAAAGGACGTGACTGCTTTTTCTGCTAAGCTCATCACATCTTTTTGCACCCTGGCATACCCCAGGGTAGGGCTGAAGGCTATCCTGAGATCAGTGGGAATATCTTCTATGCATTTTAAAAAAGAATGTTCCGGAGAGGGAAGTGAGTCAGGATCAGATGGATTATATCCAGAAGCACAGTCCAGATAAAGGGCGGCGTCCTTCACAGTCCTGGTCAAAGGACCCATGCACCAGATTGGATGTGTTTGGAGAAGAGGGAAGGGACCTCTGGGGATTCTACCAAAGGATGTCTTTAATCCAAAACACCCGGAATATGAGGCCGGAATGCGTATGGAACCGCCTGCATCAGAGCCTGTGGCTATAGGAACCATGCCTCCTGCCACTGCAGCGGCAGAGCCCCCGCTGGATCCACCAGGTGTGCGTTCTGTATTCCAGGGATTTCTGGTCACACCATAGAGCATATTTTTTGTAAAACCGGTGAACCCAAATTCAGGGGTATTGGTTTTTCCCACAACAATGGCGCCGGCTGCCTTAAGCCTGACCACCTGGATTGAATCCCTTTCAGCAATATTGTTTTTGTAGGGAATCGACCCAAAACTGGTTACCATTCCTTTCACATCTTCGAGGTCTTTAACGCCTATTGGTATGCCGGCGAGAGGTCCAATCACACCATTTGAAGCGAGACGCTCTGCTATAGTTTTTGCCTCATCCATTGCTTGCTCAGCTCTCACAGAGACAAATGCATTAAGAACGGGATTAACTGCCTCTATTCTTTCTAATGTTGTCTTCATCAGTTCAACAGGCGAGATGTCTTTAGACCTGATAAGTTTTGTGAGTTCTTGTGCAGATTTATAAAACATTGTGTTCAAACCTTTTCGATTAACTTAAATGCTTATGCCATATTTGAGTCAGTTTTTGAAACTGGAAATTGACAATTGCAAAATATCTCTTTATGACTTGCTGGCTGAATAGAGCACCCAATTAGTTTTTAGAATAAAGATTAGTTCCAGTCAATAGGGGATCTTTGACCCCTGCCTCTTCAAACCCTTTTTTTCTTAGAAGGCAACTATCACACTTACCGCAGGGAAGACCGTCTTTTTTAGGGTTATAACAACTATGGGTCATTGAATAGTCCACACCTAAAGAAATCCCCTTTTTTATGATCTCCCCCTTTGTCATATCTATTAAGGGTACATTAATCCTTATCCCTTTTCCCTCCACACCTGTCTTTGTTGCAACATTAGCTGTTCTTTGAAAGGATTCTATAAATTCTGGTCTGCAATCAGGATAGTTAGAAAAATCAATGGTGTTAACACCAATAAATATATCTGTTGCCTCGAGAACCTCGGCCCAGGAAAGGGCATAGGCCAAAAAGATAGTATTTCTTGCCGGAACATAGGTAATGGGAATACCGCTTGAACTTATTTCTTTTAGTTTTCTCCCTTGAGGCACTGGAATGTCTTCTGTAAGTGCAGAACCACCAATAGCGCCCAGTTCAATGTGAAGTATGAGATGTTTTTTTGCCCCGAAATATTTTGCAACTTTCTGGGCTGCCTTAAGCTCTATTTTATGTCTCTGCCCATAATCAAAGGTGAGTGCATATATATCATATCCCTTATGGTTTATTAGGGCCATGATTGTTGTACTATCCAGACCACCACTTGCGAGGACAATAGCTCTTTTAGGCATGTTAAACCCCTTTTGTATGCTCTCCCCAGATATACTTGTGTAATTGGATTTGAAGCCTGACGGGCAAATTATCCGCCAGTATCCATCCGGCTAAATCTTTGAGGCCTATCTCATTAAATACAGGGGAAAAATTGATGATTAGTTTTTTTCTTCTTTTTGTGTCTAATTTATCTAATACTTTTTTTGCATAAAGATAATCTTGCCGGTGAGCAATAACAAATTTTAGCTGATCATTGTGGGTTATGTAATCCAGATTTTTCCAATAATTTCTATTATCCATCCCGCTTGATGGGCATTTAATATCAACGATCCGGGCACATCTTGTATCTACCGTGCTTATATCCAGGCTGCCATTTGTCTCAAGCAGTACAGTGTAGCCGTTTTTAATAAGGGCTGCTATCAAATCAGGTGTTTCACCCTGGATAAGGGGTTCCCCTCCTGTCACTTCTATAAGGTTGCAGTCAAATCCCTTAACCGTGGCAAGAATCCTGTCAAGTGGAATGTTATCCCCTTCTTCATATGCATATGTGGTATCACAATACGTACACCTTAGGTTACACCCTGTCAGTCACAATACGTACACCTTAGGTTACACCCTGTCAGTCTGATAAATATACAAGGAAAGCCGGCGAATGTGCTTTCCCCCTGTATGCTGTAAAAGATTTCATTTACTCTTAACATCGTAAGTGCCTAAAGTGCCTAAAATTATAATCCTTAATCCACCGATTCCCAAATCCACAATCCACAAAATCTAAGTACCAAAAGTTTTGTTTAAATTATCAGCGGACAATAACTAAAAGAGAACCTCCAGGAGATCCGGAACCGATGAAACACCAATGAGCTCCATATCTATCTTACCCTTTAATGCTTTTATGCTTTTTTTTGAGATCAAACATCGTGAAAAGCCTAACTTTAGGGATTCTTTCAATCTGACTTCGGTCTGGCTTACACCCCTGACCTCCCCAGACAGGCCCACCTCGCCAAAGGTGACCGTGTTTCGCGGGATCGGTTTATTAAGAAAACTTGAGGCAGTGGTAGAGATAATTCCAAGATCGATAGCAGGTTCGTTAACCCGTATCCCGCCAGCCATATTTATGAATATATCTTTATTAGAGAGATTCACCCCTCCTCTCTTAGATAAAACTGCAACAAGGAGGCTTACCCTGTTTGGGTCAACACCAATGGTGGTTCTCCGTGGTATGGCAAGTGAACTGGAACAAACAAGCGCCTGCATTTCTACCAGTAACGGTCTAGATCCTTCCATGCAGGAAATAACTACAGAGCCGCTCACATCATTTGATCTATCCTCTAAAAAAATTTCTGATGGATTGACGACCTCTTTCAATCCATTATCCATCATCTCAAATACGCCTATCTCGTTAGTGGGACCATATCTGTTTTTTACAGATCGTAAAATTCTATACATATGGGACCCATCTCCTTCGAAATAAAGCACAGTATCCACTAAGTGCTCCAAAACCTTTGGCCCTGCTATTGCCCCATCTTTTGTTACATGTCCGATTAAGAATATTGCTCTTCCAGAGGTTTTTGCCAGGTTCATAAGCCTGGTTGTAACCTCTCTTACCTGCCCGATGGAACCTGGAGAGGAACTGAGAGATTCAGTAAAGATTGTCTGGATTGAGTCAATAACTATAATCTGCGGGGCAAGCTCATCAATCCTGCCAATAACATCTTCCAAGCATGTTCCGCTTAATAAATAAAGCTCAGATGAGTCAGCTGCAATCCTTTGTGCCCTCATCTTCATTTGTTGAATCGATTCCTCGCTTGAGATATAGAGGGTTCTAAGCCCTTTTTGGGCCAGCTTATGGACAACCTGCAGGATTAGGGTAGATTTCCCAATACCAGGATCTCCTCCGATTAGAACAAGGGACCCCGGCACAACGCCTCCCCCCAAGATTCTATCGAACTCACTCAACCCTGTCTTATTTCTTGCCTTTTTATCTAAAGTAACGGTATCAATCCTTTGAGGCCTATCAGCTAGATTTTGCCTTTTCCCCTTCTCCTGGGGGCCTATTTCAGTCAGTTCCTCTATAAATGAGTTCCAGCTACCACAATCAGGGCACCTGCCTAACCATTTCGGGGCCTTATACCCACAATTTTGACACACAAATATAGTTTTTTGCCTGGCCAATTTAATGTCTCCATATAGTTTTATGGTATAAGTTCAGCCACCAAGTCTCAAAGGCACGAAGAAATTATTCTGTCTCTTATTAAAAATGATATTTAAAGAATTATATAATAATCTTGGTGACTTAGTGTCTTTGTGGCTGAACTATTACGTTTTATGTCTCTTATGTTTATTGAGTTGATCTGAACGCAACAAACACAGCTACGGATAACTGACATCCATTAATGGACAATTGCTATTTTCTTTCATCAGCCTTCATTAGTCAATGTAAAATAGTTTCTGCATTTCTTAGTTCTTTCACACCAACGAACCAATATTAAAAAGACCTTCTGGGTTGACAAAGTGGGATATGAATATTAGGTTTGATAAAAATATAATAGAAACAGGAGGAATAAAGGTGAGTGAACTTTTACAGGTAAATGACAGTAATTTTGACGATGAAATAATAAAATCTGAGTTACCTTCCATGATTGACCTTTGGGCCCCATGGTGTCAGCCATGCCTTATTACTGGACCTTGGGTAGAGGAACTTGCCCAGAAACATGATGGGAAGTTTAAGGTAGCCAAGATGAATGTTGATGACAACCCTATGGTCCCTAATCAGTTTGGCGTAAGGGCAATTCCGACAATACTCCTTTTTAAAGATGGTCAGTTGATGGATACCATTGTGGGTGCTGTGGGAAAGGCAAATATCGAAAAGGCCATGCTCAAACTAATCTAGACAATTTGCAAATAATTGTAATTTTTTATGACCCATAGTATGTCTTACATACTCAAGAAATTGATTTTTATTCAGGTGTTGGTTTTTTTATTGAGTGGTTGCTCTCTTTTTGGCATTGGAGGAAAGAAGCCTGAAAAATCCCCGGAAGAACTGATGAATCAGGGGATGTCAGAGTTTAAAAATGGCGATTATAGTGATGCAGTAGAGGCCTTTCAAAAACTAAAAGATAGATACCCTTACAGTAAATTGGCTATTCAAGCTGAATTAAAAATGGCTGATGCTCTTTTTAAAAAGAAAGAATTTGAAGAGGCCTTGGAGACATACATAGAATTTGAAAGGCTCCATCCGAAAAATAAATCTATCCCTTATGTAATTTACCAGCAGGGTATGTGTAATTTCCTCAGGATGGGTACCATTGACCGGGATCAGACAAGCACAAAAAAGGCCCTAAAAGAGTTTGAGAGATTGCGCAAAGAATTCCCGGGAAACCCATTTTCTTTGCTTGCCCAGAGAAATATGAGGAAATGTTATAGCAGCCTGGCCGAGTATGAATTTTATGTTGGTTATTTCTATTTCAAGTCTGGCTATTATATGGCAGCGTTGAAGCGCTTTGAATATCTCATCACACATTATCCTGATCTTGGCCAACATGGAAAAGCACTCATCTACATAGCCAGATGTAGAGAAAAGCTGGCCGAAGAAAAATCACTCCTATAAATTCCATTAATCCTTATTCTTTTCACCACAATTTTTGTTGATTATTCATGTCAATTATGACATATATCACTCATGCGTTCATTTTTTAAGGTAAAGACAGCAGAGGATATTTTTAAATCCCTGAAAGATATCAAGCCGTTGGGAACAGAATCTGTCCCTATAACAGGTGCGTTCAAAAGGGTTTTAGCAGAAGATATTATCTCTGGTGAAGATCTCCCAGGATTTCAAAGATCTACTATGGATGGGTATGCCCTTGCCGCAAAGGATTCCTTTGGTGCCAGCGAGAATCTGCCAACTCCTCTCAACATTGTTGGAGAGGTCAAGATGGGCGAGATGCCGCGATGTGCACTTCATAGAGGAGAGTGTGCCCATATATCAACAGGCGGTATGCTTCCGAAAGGTGCTGATGCAGTTGTTATGGTAGAGTATACCCAGAAGGTTGAAGATGGGGTAGTGGAAATCAGCAGACCTGTTTCCCCATTAGAAAATGTGATTCTTCCTGATGATGATGTTAAAAGAGGGCAGGTAGTTTTGCATAAAGGGAGCCTGTTAAGGCCACAGGATCTTGGTATTTTGGCAGGCCTTGGTATAAGCATGGTAGATGTATTTATTAGGCCAAAGGCAGCTATTATATCGACTGGGGAAGAGATAGTAGATATTAGTCAAAAACCAGAAGTTGGGCAGATGAGAGACATAAATAGCTACACCCTTGGGGGCCTCTGTATTACATTAGGTGTGGAACCCATCTATCTTGGTATCATTAAGGATAGGTTTGAGGATATTACATCATTCATTGAGAAAGGACTATCTAAGGCAGATGTTGTCTTGCTTTCCGGTGGAAGCTCCGTTGGTGTAAAGGATTTTACCTTAGATGCATTTCTTTCATTGGATGGTGTAAAGGTAGTGGCCCATGGCGTATCCATTAGCCCTGGTAAACCGACTATTATTGCAAGAAAAGAAAACAAGACTTTGTGGGGCCTTCCTGGGCACCCTGTATCTGCTATGATAATATTTAATATTTTCCTTAGATATCTATTTGGTAAGCTCTTGGGCCTTACAAACCTCAAAGAATATAATAGTCACGCTATAGAGGCAGAGCTTGATAGAAATATCGAGTCGGCAACTGGTCGAGAGGATTATATAAGGGTAAAGCTTAGCCATGTAGAGGGTAGGTGGCTGGCAACACCTGTTTTGGGAAAAAGTGGACTTATATCCACTATGGTAGAGGCAGATGGTATTGTCACGATTGATATGAATACCGAGGGCATCTATAAAGGAGAAACGGTGAAGGTGAGGTTGTTTTGACAGTAATGCAAAGGCAAAAGATATATCTAAAAATGAAGGATCCTAAGGAGGCACTCGATATCTTCTTTAATAAGTTTGACCCCAAGCCAATTTTAGAAGCAGAAGAGATTCCTATTCTTGAGTCCCCTAAAAGAATTACCGCAGAGCCAGTTTTTGCAAAGGTTTCATCGCCTTCTTATCATTCTGCAGCAATGGATGGGATAGCAGTCCTTGCAGAAGACACATATGGGGTTACGGAAAGGAATCCTAAGATATTAAAAATAGGGCAAGAGGCTGCCTGGATAAATACGGGGCATATCATGCCAGAGGGAAAAAATGCTGTTATTATGGCTGAAAAGCTCAATCAGATTGATGAGGAGTCAATTGAAATTTCTTCTTCCTCCTTTCCCTGGCAGAATGTCAGAAAGGTTGGAGAGGATTTTGTTGCAACAGAGTTACTTTTTCCTCAAAACCACAAGATACGGCCATTTGATCTTGGGACCTTGATTGGGGGCGGAGCTTTTCG
>JAFDHR010000215.1 GCA_019308645.1 Deltaproteobacteria bacterium | reverse complement strand
CGGGGGCTTCAGCGCCTACAAGATATCGCCATGGGATTTGCTATGTCTAAATCATTACAGAACACGAGGGCTAGCCCATAAGCAACGGTCTTACGTATGGGTAAAAGTCAGCCCTAGCGGGGGGGGCAGTTATTGCCATACAGACCTTCCGTAATTTTCTTGGATTCAATCCACATCTCCATGCGCTGTGTTCAGACGGCAGCTTTTATGGAGAAGGCATGTTCCGCGTAGCACCGTTTTTCGGTCTGAGACACCTGGAAAAGATTTTCAGGCACAAGGTCTTTAAAATGCTTCTTTCAAAGGACAAGATCATGGAAGATCTGGTCAACATGCGGTTCGACATGCTCACCGCCCTGAGCTAAGTCGAAGGGCTTATATCCTGGCGCCATTCCGGTTTCAACGCCTTTTGTGGCCCCAGGATCCAACCCGGCGAAGAAGAGGCCATGGAAAACCTCGCTCTTCCTTTCTGTTTAAAAACGTGCTTGACTATAGGATATTTTTTAACTATATTAGTGTAACACTTAACTTTGCTCCCCGTTCGACTTGGCGAAAGGCCTCAAGCGGGGTTATTTTTTGTTGAGTACCCAATCTTGACAGCTGAACCTGCCATAAAAAGAACAATAGCTTTTATAGATAGTCAGAACCTTTTTTACTCGGTAAAAGAGGCCTTTAGATACACCTATCCAAACTATGAACCTATTTCCTTGGTTACCCAAGTGTGTGCTGGTAGTGGATGGCAGCCCACACAGATTCGCTTGTATACAGGTATACCGGACAATTCTGATAATTCTTTCTGGAATCATTCCTGGACAGCTAAACTTGCAGTAATGGGAAAAAAAGTTCATGTGTTTTCAGAATACAGAATATGAGTCAAGAGCAGACTTGACTTGATCCCAATTTCCGACGAAAGGTCCGTAATTAGGCTCCTTCTTACAGTGGCAAGACAATCTGGGTGCATATTCCTTGACTTTCATAACCTCCTTTCCTGCACTCCATGTAAAAATACATTCTTCTTAAAATAGTCCTCAATCAAGGGTGCCATGGGCTCAGTAAAAGACCCCATTTCTCATAAAGAGAGGTGGGGCTTTAAAAATCAAATTTCTTATTACTTCTTATGAATAAATATTTAAAAGAATTATTAACAAGCATTTGTCTGGCTACATTATCCCTTGGTTTTTGTAGTCCCGCATACCCAGATACAAGATATGAATCAGTAAACAAGCCAGGGGTTTCATTAAAATTTAATAAAAGCAGGCAAAATGAAAGCAAAAGGAATAATTCTGTTAGATTTTTAGCAGATCTTAGTGCTGCAATTGAGGCCGCGGGTGTTAGCGGAGGTGATTATACTGCCATCATAACAAGGAAACTGCAGTTTGATGCATTGAGAATAAGGGACTGGTTTCTACAATTTGGTGTTCGAGAAGAAAGTATGCTTGATCCTTCACCCAGCCAACTCGATCACGAGTTGGAATATTTAGGAATTGGATATAAAATAGCTGATGGTGGGATCAAATTATTCTGGGATCATACATGCCATAACCCAAGCAGGAAATTACCTAAAGAGAAAAGAAACGACATTCATTGGAATGAATTAGGAATTGGATATGAAACAACAGGTATGATGCTTGGCCATAAAAATCATGGAGTCAAATTTAATTCTGGTTCAGAGCGGTTAAACAATATCAACTGGAGAGCTTCTCTAAGTAAAATCTGGATGAGGAAAGAAAACGAATATAAATGGATGTTTGAATTAGGTATAAGGGATGATGTTTTCAGAATAGGTAATCAGGTTTTTTACATCCAGGTCAGCGTTAACTCAATCTGTGATGACAGAGGGATTACCATAGACCCTTGTCTTGAGATAGGAGACAGAATCCGCTTAAATGAAAATATTTACTTAATCCCTTTTGTCTCCTATAAACATTTTCATGATTGGTATAGTTTAGACAAAGGAGAGGATTTCATTTTTGCTGGCCTGTGTTTAGAGATGGGTTTAGGCCAAGAAAACTTTAATACTTTTTCAAATTCAGAGAAGGCAAAGGTTTCATGGGCACCTAAATTCCATATAAACGGAGGTTATGCTAATATTATTGATAATGAGGATTATGGGCATAGCAGTGATCTTGTTATTGACTTAGAGCTTTTAAAATTAGACCAGCACAAAACACTTAGTGTAAATACCTATGCAGGAATTCTTACACTTCCTCATGATCTCAATCCCCATGTTGTTATCTATAAGATAGGGCCTAGCCTGGAAATGGAGTTAGATAATCTTGATTTAATGATTTTTCATTCATATTCCTGTCTGTATGGTCTTGAGGATAAAGGTGTTGTGAGAAATTATAATCTTCTCGGATTAGAACTAAAAAACAGTAATACTTCTCATTGGAATTGGGATGTGAAGATTGGTGTTTATCCATCAACACAAGACTTTGATTACTGGGGTGATTTGTATGGAAGGTTAGGCTATGATTTCTATAAGCAAGGAGTAGCCCCGTATATAAACTGCTCAGGTCATTATTTACAGGGAAGCGATTCTGTGTTTGGTTACGCAGTTGAAGCAGGGGTTAGAATTCCCGGCAAAGCAGGTAGTTGTAATATCTATTTGTGTCTACAAGATGATTTTGATGTTTTTAGATTTAGAAAGGGAAGGCAAACATTGCTTGGCATCAGATTTAAATTTTAATGACAATCCCTGACCCTCAGTAAGAGGTGGGGTTAAATTTTCACCCCGTTGAATGCCTTAACTTATTCAACTGGGGGGCAGCCTATTTAACTGTGACCCGTTTTTTATTGTTACATTAATGATTACTATAAAAAATCTTTTGACTTTCTGGTCTGGTCTGGCCAGACTATTATGAGGAGGTATCAGATATGTTGATAACAAATATCACAGAGGCAAAGGCTCAACTTTCAGCGCTTATTGAAAAGGTCATGTCCGGGCAAGACGTGATCATTGGAAAAGCAGGTAAACCGGTGGCAAAGCTGGTGCGGTACGAACGGAGCGATAAACAGCGCCATCCTGGCGCTTTACGGGGGAAAATAAAAATTTCTGATGACTTTGATGAGTTACCTGCAGATATCGCCGAAGCTTTTGGAATTGCGGAGCTATGAATCTATTACTCGATACACATGTTCTTTTATGGTGGCTTGATGATCACCCGAATCTTTCCCCGCAAGCAAAATCTGTAATTGCGGACGGTAAAAATTTACTTTTTGTAAGTGCAGCCGTTATCTGGGAAATTCGGATTAAGCACGCATTAGGTAAGCTGGAAATCCCTGCGGATTTTCGGAAGGTATTGGATCAACAGGGCTTTGAGCTGCTTGATATTACCGTGGATCACGCCTATGCGGTCAGAGACCTGCCGTCATATCACCGGGACCCCTTTGACAGAATGCTTGTGGCCCAGGCAAAATTAGAAAGTCTGACCCTCGTAACCCGTGATCTCCGTCTGAAAAAATACAAAATTCCCCTTATCAATGCGTGAGGTTTGAAAGCGGAGTCAATGAGTGGCAAAATCCCTACAAATCGAGCTACGCTATTCCTATGGGGGTTACCCCGTGGATGTTTACCCCACCTGCCCCGTAGGTAGGAACTATCGTACTGGGGTGGAATCATTAGCTATTCCACTGGGGTTCTGTCATAATTCAAAAAACGTATTTCCAAAAGCTCCACCCGACATCAAACCGAAGATATTTGATAAAAAGGGCAAATTGCTCAATTATGTCGACATCTATGTTAATCTAGAAAGCTCCTATCCAGAGGAACTCGCTATGTCAGTTAAGGATGGGGACAGGCTTCATATAACACTTATCATCGCTGGAGGGGTAGGCCCCATATTCGAGCGGGGGTATGTTTTATCCCGTGGAGTTCTAAGGATTGTTTTTATATCAGCCAATAGGAAGTAATTATCACACCCGCAAAGGTATTTGTTAATACCATCAATAATCCCTTATATTCTGCAATGAAGAAATTATTTTTCAATAGTAATGCCCTCATCGCTAAACAGATTTTTTATGCCTGCCTTCACAAGGGAAGGATTGAGATATAGCTTATACTTTTTTGCCCCTCTTGCATCAACAAGGGTGTCGCTAAAGGTCATGTCTGCTTTCTTCAATATCTTTACGCTGCTATCCAGAAGTATAAAGTGATAATTCAATATACCAAAAGCAAGAGCCCCTGCAATGATGAGGATAATCAATGTCTTTTTCATAATGAACCTCCTTTATCCTAAGTTGACCACACTAAAACTAAAAAAATTAAAAAATAAGCTAAATCGGTGTCTTTAAATACCTGACAGTTTCCTCTCTTTTTTCTTCATCAGTAAAGGCTCCATGCATTCCCATCAGCAAGTAAAAACTCTGCAGCACTCTCATCCAGGATGATATGATTGGGGTTGTTGACTATTGTGACTCACAATATTCATGTTGTGTTAACCAAGGATCAGATTAATTCAAAGACATGGTATTAATCGTCATGCCGCTCGTAATTCCTGAAACTTAGAACTGTATATCGCATGTTCGTGTGCACGGTGCTTCACGGCCGGCGGTAAATCGAGCAGTTGCCATACTCTTTGAAAAATGAAGTATACGCTCACAAGTATAGATTTTTACCACAAATTCTTGCACTGAGTAAATCAAAAAACGTAGAAACAGTCGCGCGTTTACTTCACAGCAAAGGGATGTCTTTTTTTGTCTCATGCCCTATAAGTAATGCACAGGCAGACCCCGATAAATCCCGATAAATCGGGACCGCCATGTTGCATAATAGTCAAATCCGCGTTGCGCGTGTGTCCACCCTCCGTAGCTTTGCTACTGCGGAGGACGGGCCCCGATTTACGGGGCACGCTAAGGCCCCCTGTTAAAGGCCTGCCCTGGCGCGACTTGGCTGGAGCATTTTAGAGAAACTGTAATAAAGCGGCTGTGTAATCCATAGAACTCAGCCCTTGCATGCCAGGTCTGGGCCAGGGGCATGCAGCAAAAAAAGACATCCCCATGCTCTTTTCCGCGGTTAGTTAGGAGGTTCAAAGTTCCGGGTTCACGCCTGCTCGCCCCGATTGTATCGGGACAGGCGGGTTTCAATGGTTATTTGCTGAACCATTAATCCCGAGTTTATCGGGAAACCGTGAACAATGAACCCGACAACCAGTTACAGTAAATCTTTTTAAAGTAGCTATTAGTATAGCAGGAAACTTTTTTGACATTGAGAACGTTTATATATACCATAATAAGAAAAGGGCAACCGTTCACCCCGATTTATCGGGATTATCCGTTGCCCGAAAGGGGAAATATTCTTGTGGAGCAACTCATTGTTTGGCCTGTTGATGGTGTGGCCAGGATGTTAATGAAAGAAATGCTCAGTTATATGAAAAAAGTAGGTGTCGATACGGTATACAGCTTTGTAAACTGCCGGGAATGGGGTCTTCTTCAATTTTTTGATGCCATGGGATTCAAAAGAGGGGATATGATCAACCCTGAATTTAAGATTGAGGATTGATCAGCTGAACTCCTTTGATAGTCCAGAAATTCCGGACATTCCTCTTTAAAAGGGCATTTTTTCTGACATATTCGAACATCTATTCGGGGATTATTCTTTTTCCTCATGCAAAATATATAATCTGCCATCAGCTTTCCTTTCTAAAGTTGTTTACAATTAAATATAGTTATATTATAATTTCTATATTTAATAATATAAAGAAATTAATATGTCAACTATTTTTATCAAAAAACGTAACTATTCAGCCACAAAGACCCAAAGACCCAAAGAGAAGATGGGTATAAATTGAGTACGGAGTTTTCTCATTAATGAGCCTGAGGCTCATTACAAAGGCTATTATAAATAATAATTCTATAATCTTGATGGTCTCGTAAAAAGTCTCAACAACATGTCATTTCGAGCGAAGCGAGAAATCTTACCAATGTAACATGCTGAAAACACAAGATTTCTCCTTGTAGTCGAAATGAAAGGCTCACCGAATATGACTTTTTACGAGTTCATCAATCTTGCTGCCTTGGTGACTTTGTGGCAAGATACCTGAGTCATTATCAAAAAAGATAAGAAGAGGTTTAATGAGTTGATTTTTCAGATGGATGAGGTATGGCAAAAAGATTAAACTTCCTGATTTTACTATCTTTACTCATTATACCTATTTTACCAACAATTGTATTGCCTTATGTACTCCCTTCATCTCAGATTATTGAGTTTATGGCCAATAAATTTACCACTATCAAAACATTAACGATAACCCAACACACAAAAATTAAGGACTTACATCATGAAAAGGCTTTTGGTGAGATCGTCTCTTTGTCCTCCCCGTATCTCTACAGGTCAGAGATTCCAGGGCAACCTGGTAAACGCCTTATAATCCATAACAAGGCGAAAACCTTGAGAATTGTTAACGAGAGGATTACCTATGATAAGGAAAGTTATGATTTGATTTATCGGTTTTTTCTTCTATCACACGATCCAGCGCAATTATTAGAAATGCTTAAAGAGGTAGGCATAAACACCGATACGGTATCCCTTACGAGGTTTGAGGGAAAGATAGCATACCTGATCGGGGAGAAAAATGAGGGAGGCGCCAGACTTCTTGTTGATAAGGAGCTATTTTTGCCCCTCCTTCTCCAATATGGTGACTACCGTTTTGATTTTTCCGACTATATTGAGTTTATGGAGCATGCCTGGTATCCGTTTCAGATTATCTATTCATATAAAGGAGAAATAATCGAAGAATATACTGTAATGGACATTCAAGCAAACCTACCTATTGATGTATCTCTTTTTGATATACCCCTTATCAGGGACAAATTCATTCAGAGTGAGCTTAAGCAGCAAGAGGAGTAATTAAAATCCGAAATCCCTGCCCGCCAGGTGAGATTTCGGTTGAGTCAAACGGTTGAGGTTACGCGGCTCGTATCGTGATTCGTAGAGCGGTTATGGGTAAAATCAAAAAGCCAATAAAGAGCTATCAAAATTGTTAAGCCAGCGAAAGTAGCAACCCAACCGAGAAACGATAGACGAAACGAGCGGCCCAACCGAATAACCAATGACCTATAACAGATAAATCAAACAAGGATATGGCCAGAAATATCAACTCAGA
>JAFDHR010000214.1 GCA_019308645.1 Deltaproteobacteria bacterium | reverse complement strand
ACAGCATACTCAAATAAGGACAACCTGAAATTGAAAATTATGTTTTAAGGGTGATAAGTAGTTGAAATCGTTGAGACCAAATTAAAATATCAGATTATTTTGGACAGCAATGATCTTTGGTTATGGTTGAACATCGATGCTCGATTAGGCACCTTACATTCTAAATATATTGTCATCCTGAAAATTTCGATACTATAGGATAGCAAAAGGTAAGTGAAAAGCAAACCCGAATTATTACTGAAAGGAATCTGAGCATGATGCTTAAAACCAGGAAATAATTCCTTTCATATTAATGGAAATTAGATTACAATGAAAAAAATCACTCATCTAATTTTGATAAACTGTAAAAAGTCTCACCAACATGTCATTTCGAGCGAAGCGAGAAATCTTATCAATGTAACAAGCTGAAAACTCAAGATTTCTCCCTCTGGTCGAAATGACAGACCCGCCTGCCAGACGGCGGGCAGGTTCACTGAAACCGCCTTTTTACGAAGCCGACAATTTTCGGAAGCTTTGGTTATTTTACTAAGAGGTTTTAAATGGAAAAAACGAGGAAGGATAAATCAACAATAGCTATACTTACTGGTGGCGGGGATGTACCAGGTCTTAATCCATGCATTAAGACTCTCGTTTACAGGGCAGAGAGTGAAGGAATAAAGGTTATAGGAATACGCAGAGGCTGGGCAGGGATTTTAGAGTACAATCCGGATGATTCCCATACCAAACTTAAGAGCATTCAGGAATTGACCCCGTCAGAGGTAAGGACTATTGACCGTTCAGGAGGAACTTATCTGCACACATCTCGAACCAATCCAAGTGCAGCAAGGAAAAAGCAAGTTCCAGATTTTCTTAAAAAACAGTTTAACAAAACCGAGAAGGTAAAGGATTTTACATCCCATGTCCTAAAAAACCTGGAATATTTGAAAATCGATGCCATTATTCCCATAGGAGGCGATGATACTCTTAGTTTTGCTGAAAGATTACACCGGGAAGGATTCCCTGTAATTGCTATACCAAAAACAATGGATAATGACGTTTTTGGGACTGATTATTGTATTGGTTTTTCCACGGCTGTTACCAGAAGTGTCAATTTTATACATGCGTTAAGAACCTCGACCGGGTCCCATGAACGTATAGCAGTCATTGAACTATTTGGTAGGTATTGTGGTGAAACATCTTTGGTAGCAGCATACTTGGCAGGCGTAGATCGTGCTATTATTCCGGAGGTCCCATTTGCCCCGAAAAGACTCGCAGAACTCATCATGAAAGATAAAAAAGCCAATCCCCAAAATTATGCCATAGGGGCCAAGTTGATAGGAGGCGAGATGTTTTTATCTGGGGAATCGGATGCCTATGGGCATAGAAGACTGGGAGGAATCGGAGAGGAAACCGGAGCCATTCTCAAGGAACTCACCGGAGAGGATGTTTTGAATCAACGGCTGTCCTATCTGATGAGAAGCGGAACACCTGATTCTCTGGATCAAATGGCGGCTGTTAATTATGCGAATACGGCTATTGATCTTTTTCTGAAAAGTGTCTTTGGACGCCTTGTAGCTCTAAGTCGTGGAATCTATACAGATATCCCCCTTAGTACTATTACTACTGGCCAAAAAAGGGTAGATCTGCGAGAACTCTATGATATAGAAGAATATCGGCCCAAGATCCGCCATGTTAGTGGTAAGCCAATGTTTTTGTATTAGTAATAAGTAGATAAAGGTTGCTCCAATTTTAAGACACCTTATCACCAGGAAGGGGGTTACCGTCAAAGGTGGCGAGGCAAAGGTGTTCGGAGTCACCACCTGAAAGGAGCATTCCTTCAGAAAGCCCGAACTTCATCTGACGCGGCCTCAGATTTGCGACAATGATGACATTTTTGCCGATGAGTTCCTCTGGCTTGGGATAGGCAATGCAAACCCCGGCGAATGTCTGACGCAAGCGACCCTCGCCCAGGTCAACCATAAGCCTGATTAGCTTCTTTGACCCTTCAACAAGGTAGGCCTCGCGGATGATGGCCACTCGCATGTCGATTTTCGAGAAATCGTCAATAGTGATCTCCTGTTCGATGGGCGTGAGATCACCTCGTTTATCTGGCAAGGTAGTTATCTCTGCCTGCCTGGCAGGTTTTGAGTCTTTTATGACCCCTTTATGCACTTCCATGGTCTCTTTCTCGGCCTTCTGGATTTTTGCCCATGTGTCACGTAATGTCACCGTGCGATTGAAGACCAGTTTTTCATTTGAAGAGTCAACGGTATCGATGCAGAAATATCCAAGCCTCTCAAACTGGTACCGACTTCCTGGCGTTGCATCTTTTAGAGTTGGTTCAACACGGCAGGAGGTCAATCTCTCTAATGAGTTCGGATTCAAATAGGCTTTGAAATCAGCACCATCCTTATCATCGGTTGGATTTGCCTTTAGAAAGAGATGATCATATAAGCGTACTTCTGCGTTAAGGGAGTGGGCTGCTGAAACCCAGTGCAACGTCGCCTTTACCTTGCGTCCATCAGGGGCGTCGCCTCCTCGTGTCTTCGGATCATAGGCACAGTGCAGCTCAACTACTTCTCCGGTTTGTTTATCCTTAATTACATCAACACATTTGATAAAATATGCGTATCGTAGCCGGACTTCACGACCAGGGGCCAAACGGAAGAACTTTTTTGGAGGGACCTCACGAAAATCATCTTGTTCAATGTAGAGCACTCGTGAAAAGGGAATCTTCCTTGTGCCCATGCTGGGATCCTCCGGATTGTTCACTGCCTCCAGCTCTTCCATCTTGTTTTCCGGATAGTTGTCAATGACCACCCGAATAGGACGCAATACCCCCATAACACGGGGTGCACGTTTATTTAAATCTTCGCGGACGCCATGCTCGAGCAGTGCTATATCTACCATGCTATCCCTCTTGGCTACCCCAATGCGCTCACAAAAGTTTCTAATTGACTCTGGTGTGTATCCACGTCTCCGCAAACCTGATATTGTAGGCATCCGTGGATCGTCCCATCCGGGTATATATCCCTCTTCTATCAATTGCAAAAGCATTCGCTTGCTCATCACTGTATAGCTGAGATTAAGGCGGGCAAACTCGATTTGCTGCGGATGAAAAATTTTCAACGCGTCAAGAAACCAGTTATACAAAGGGCGGTGATCTTCAAATTCCAGAGTACAAATAGAATGGGTGATACCTTCGATGGAATCCGACTGGCCGTGAGTAAAATCGTACATAGGATAGATGCACCACGTGTTGCCTGTCCTGTGATGCTCTGCGTGAAGAATGCGATAGATAACTGGATCTCGCATATTCAAATTTGGAGATGCCATATCAATCTTTGCTCGAAGTACGCGAGAGCCGTCTTCGAATTCGCCTGACCGCATGCGATCAAATAAATCCAGATTCTCTTCAACCGAACGATTTCGATACGGACTATTTTTGCCTGGCTCTTTCAGGGTGCCGCGGTACTCTCTTATCTCATTCGCACTGAGGTCGCACACGTATGCCTTACCGTCCTTGATGAGCTGAACAGCATATTCATGGAGTTGCTCAAAGTAGTCAGATGCATAATACTCCCGATCCTGCCAATCGAATCCAAGCCACCTGACGTCTTCTTTGATAGATTCCACATATTCAACCTCCTCCTTGCTTGGATCGGTATCATCAAATCGCAGGTTACAAATGCCCCCAAACTCCTGGGCGAGCCCAAAATTGAGGCAGATAGATTTGGCGTGTCCAATATGCAGATAGCCATTGGGTTCCGGTGGAAATCTGGTATGAACCCGGCCTTCATTTTTGTTTGCCTTCAAGTCTTCAGCGATAATGTTTCGAATAAAGTTAGGTGCAGGTGTTGAATCGGTTGTGGTCATTTTCGTGGCCTTTTTCTTGTTTTTCTTTCCTTTGTTGTATTCTTCGATGTTGGCGTTTTCATAGCTTTTTAATTTATTTTGGGTATAATAGCAATCGATTTATTAAGCGGAAATCCTATATTCCTCCTGTCAAAGAAAAATGAAAGGGGTCATAAATGGGGGCATTTTCATTAAGCTAACACAGAATTAGCAAAATGTGTTGACAAGGCCAATTACTAAAAGATACTGTTTTTTAGAAAAATATCCCAAAACAGACAGACATGAAAAAGAAAGCATTTACTACATCTGATATCGCCGGGATATGCTACCATTCAGCGAAAACCGTTAGCCGATGGTTGGAAAAAGGAGAGATTAACGGATATCATGTCGGTACCTCAGGACATTGGCGAGTACTGCCAAAAGATTTAGCTTTATTTCTTAAGAATAACAATATCACATTTCCAGAACCTGCGGAAACAGGTATTGACTTGAAGTCCCTGACGGATATTGAGAACAAACCTACATTCTGCTGGGAATTCTACAAAAATGAAATATATGATCATATCCACTCTGACCAAACCTGTGATGATTGCCTTGTTTACAAGGTTAGATCTAACAACTGTTATGCCTTAAAGAAGGTTGGGCATAAAGAGATTCTATGTAGCCATTCGCGCGAGGATTGTACATACTTTCATTTTCACCAGAAGGAAATACTGCCCAAGATTTAAGTGGTGCCTCGATAACGACAAATCTACCGCATGGCTTTGCAAAGGCTATATACTAAATGAGCCTCAGAGAGCTTTTATTCTGAATAAAATATACCAAAAAAAATAACCAAAACCAGGGAGAGCATCCTTGTGGGATTGGAAAAAGCTTATACATTTGATCGAATATAATATTGTATGGGCTTTGTTGCTTTGAAGTAAATCGGAGGATTTTCAAATGGCTAAAAAACCGACCTATAAACAGTTGGAACAAAGAGTTAAGAAGCTAGAGAACGAATCTTTCGAGCTTACACAGGCGGTAGCTGACCTGGGAAAGTCTGAGGAAGATTATCGATCAATGATTGAGCATACGAACGATTTAATTGAGGTAACCACTTTTAGTTTGAACCCGACTTATACATATATTAGCCCTTCTCATAAGAAAATTATGGGGTATGAACCGGAAGACGTAATTGGCAAATCTGTTTTTGAAATGATCCATCCTGATGATAAGAAAAAATTGTTACCTTTATTGAAAAAGTATCTTAAGGTGAAGGCAAAAATGGCTTTTAGTAAAAAAGATTTAGATTTTACTGAAAGGATTGAATACCGTGCTAAAGACAAATCGGGAAACTGGCATTACCTCCAAAGTACTGGAAATTTAATCGGAAACAAATTGTTGTTTATTTCTCGGGACATAACCGAGAAGAAGAAGGTAGAAGAAAAGCTTAAAAATTCGGAAGAGGTATTTAGAACCCTTACCGAGAATACCCCTATCGGGGTTTACTATAATGATTTCCAGGGCAGATTCCTTTATGGAAACAAAAAGGCTGAGGAAATAATTGGTTACAAGAATGAGGAGTTAATAGGGAAAAATTTTCTTAAATTAGAATTACTCCAGTTTAAAGATTTTACTAAAGCCGCCAAGTTACTTGCTTTGAACAAGCTCGGTAAAGCGACAGGCCCTGATGAATTTACATTGAACAAAAAGGATGGTTCCAAGGTAGTTGTAGAAGTTAATACTGAGATAATTACCATTGGCGGGGGAAAGGTCGTTTTGGGAATGGTTCAGGATATCACAGAGCAGGTGCAGGCAGAGAAGGCCTTGCGGGAATCGGAGCGGAAGCACAAAACAATTATTGAAACCTCCCTTACAGGTTTCTCTATTCACCAGGATGGAAAGTATGTGTTTGTCAATGATAGATTTGCAGAAATTCATGGTTATAGACGTGAAGAATTGCTGGGAAAGGATCACTTATCATTAATCCATCCTGATGAAAGAGAGGCTGTAAGAAAAATAGCATCAGAAAGACTAAAGGGGGAAGATGTTTCCCATCGGTATGAAGTCCGGAGACTCAGAAAGGACGGAAAGATCATTTGGTGCGAAATGTTGGCAACTCGTATCCGATACAGAGAAAAGCTTGCTATAATGGGAAATATCATAGACATCACCGAACGTAAGCAGGCAGAGGAAGAGAAAGAAAAAATGCAAGCCCAACTCCTCCAGGCCCAGAAGATGGAGGCCATAGGTACTTTAGCGGGGGGCATTGCCCATAACTTCAATAACCTCCTGATGTCTATCCAGGGAAATACCTCCTTGATGCTCT
>JAFDHR010000010.1 GCA_019308645.1 Deltaproteobacteria bacterium | reverse complement strand
TTTACGAATAACTGATCTTACAATCCAGGCAAAAATATGATAGACATTGTAGATAATTAAAACCTACTTCAACCATCAGGCACATGCAATTATCAGAATTTGTTGAGCAAATAAAAAAATCAACGGATATTGGCCCTCAGATAATCTATCATCGCTACCTTTCTCAACAAGATCCACAATACGATCACACAGCGATCTTCTCTCAAAACGTTTTACATCTCCTTCGGGAATGTAATATCAAAGCGTTGTATGCTCACCAAACCGAGGCCATCGGAAAATTACAACAGGGTAAAGACATAGTAGTATCTACCCCTACTGCCAGTGGTAAGAGCCTTATCTATAATGTTGGTGTCATTGAAACAATATTAAAAACACCATCAGCACGAGCCCTGTATCTCTTTCCTCTTAAGGCCCTGGAACAGGATCAGCTCAAAAATCTCCATAACTTTACCTCTGGGCTCCAAAAAGTCCAGATCAGTGCAGCCATTTATGATGGAGATACATCAACAGGTGACAGAAAGAGGATTAAGGAGAAAGTTCCAAATATCATACTGACTAATCCTGACATGCTCCATATAGGTATTCTTGCCTATCACGAAACATGGTCTGAGTTTTTTTCTAATCTGGCCTTTGTTATTATTGATGAAGTTCATACGTATCGGGGAATTTTCGGCTCACATCTTGCACAGATATTGAGAAGATTAAAAAGAATTTGTCTTCTGTACAATACCACACCACAATTTATCCTTTCCTCAGCCACTATCCAAAATCCTCATGATTTTGGTACAAGCCTCATAGACAAAAAATTAGACGTGATTTCTCACAGCGGTGCCCCTAAATCCGGACAGTATTTTCTGTTTCTCAACCCTTTGACCAGTACCAATTTTTTAGCCACACAATTATTTATACAATGCCTCAACGCTCACTTCAGAACCATTGTATTTACCCAGTCCAGAAAAATCACCGAACTCATTCATATGTGGGTTAAACAACTGGCGCCAGATTTAAAGGATAAGGTCAGCTCATACAGGGCTGGATTTTTACCTGAGGAACGCCGTTCTATTGAAAAAAGGCTCACAAGTGGAGACCTCCTTGGTGTTATATCGACAAGTGCCCTGGAGATGGGAATTGATATAGGGTATCTGGATGTATGTATATTAGTTGGATACCCGGGAACCATTATTAATACCTGGCAAAGAGGGGGAAGAGTAGGACGCTCCGGGAGAGACTCCCTGGTAATTCTGGTTGCCAATCAAGATGCCCTGGATCAATACTTTATGAAACATCCAGCTTCCTTTTTTGACCAATCCTTTGAAGCCGCAGTCATTGACCCGGACAATGCCCATGTTATACGGGCCCATTTACCCTGTGCCGCAGCAGAAAACCCTCTCACCTTGCAGGATAGCCAATTCTGGCCTAATGATCTCAGTGGTCATTGTGATTACTTAGAATCTATTGGAGAGCTTAGCAGAACAAGCGAAGGGAACCACATATGGTTTGCTACCAAAAAAAGGCCACATCTGAGGGTAAACATACGCTCAATTGGTGAAAGCTACACCATATTTGATGCGAAAACAGGAAAGGCGATAGGAACCGTTGATGGGATACGAGCCTTCAAGGAGTGTCATCCGGGTGGCATATATCTTCATAGGGCCAGACCATATCTCGTAGAGAAGTTACTGATCGGCAAAAAAAACATTATTGCGCAACACACAGAACTGAAATATTTTACCCGGATACGATCGGAAAAAGAAACCGAGATTATCAAGATTACCAGGAGCCAGCCAAAAGGGCAATTTGTTGTGAAACTTGGAAATCTTACAGTGACGGAAACAATAACCGGGTATGAGAAAAGGAGGACTCCGGGACAGGAATTGATTGGTGTATTCCCGCTTGAGCTTCCTCCTCAGACATTTGAGACGGTAGGGCTCTGGGTTATTATTGAGGATAGTATCAAGAAAATGGTGAACAATAAAGGGTATCACTTTATGGGGGGTATTCATGCCATAGAACACGCAGCCATTAGTCTCTTTCCCATTTTTGCATTATGTGATAGAAATGATCTTGGAGGAATATCATATACGTTTCATCCCCAGGTAGAAAAATCAGCTATATTTATTTATGATTCCTATCCAGGGGGTGTAGGGCTTGCACAGAGGGGTTTCGATATAATCCTGGATCTGTTAAGTCAGACCCTGGAGCTTATTAAAAGCTGCCCTTGTGAGCATGGCTGCCCCTCATGCATATATTCGCCAAAGTGTGGTTCAGGCAATAAGCCCTTAGATAAAAACGCTGCGATACTGATTTTACAGGCCCTGACAGGCGTAATAGCTTTGTCAGATATTTCTGCTATTGCAGGAGAGGAAAAAAAAGATTCCCTCTTTCCGGTACATAACGAAATGGTAGCTGAAGTGGTGGGTAAAAAAAGGATTTGTTATTTTGATTTAGAGACACAGAAATCAGCGGAAGACGTAGGTGGGTGGCAGAATACACATTTAATGATGGTATCTGTAGCTGTAATTTTCGACAGCATGGATGAGCGTTTCTATACCTTCACAGAAGATCAAATAGATGCGCTCATTGAATACTTCACCACAGCTGATCTTGTGGTTGGTTTTAATTGTAAAAGATTTGATTATGGAGTACTTGCACCGTACACGAGCCACAACTTATATACCATACCAACATTTGATATACTTGAGGATATCTATAATAGGCTTGGATACAGGTTAAGTCTTGATCATCTGGCTCAAGAGACCCTCAATAAAGGAAAATCAGCGAATGGGCTCAAGGCCCTGGAATGGTTCAAGGCAGGGGAGATAGAAAAATTAACTGACTATTGCAAACAGGATGTTGTAATAACCAGAGATCTTTTCGTGTATGGTCTGGAAAAGGGATACCTTGTCTATGTGAACAAAAATCAAAATCAAAGAGTGCGATTGTTAGTCGACTGGGATATTAATAAAATAATTAAGGGATTAAGGGATTAAGGGATTAACCAAAACTACACTGATCTTGATACGTTGCAAAAATTCCGATATATACTTTTAGCGGTTATAATTAGCACTTTTAGATTCATTAATTGAACTTAAATTTCATACCCAGGACGATCATTGGGGTAATTGAGTGTTGGAGTGTTGGGGGCTTTCCATTACTCCATTACTCCAGTACTCCAGCAATGGGCAAGGGAAAAAGTGGTTCACTTGATACAAAAACGGAATTTATGGCCGTATATAGTATATCTCACTAACGAAGGAGGGTAAAGCCATGTTTGGCCTTGGTACAACAGAGCTGCTTATTATTGGGGGAATTATCTTGCTCATCTTTGGTGCCAAGAGATTGCCAGAAATTGGCAAGGGACTCGGGGGTGCTATAAAGGAATTCAGAAAGGTGAAACAGGATATAATCCCGAATGATGCCAAAGAAGGCTCAAACGAAAAACACAAAGAGGGAACGTCCATAGAAAATACATTGGTCGAAAAGATAGTGAAAGAAGTTCCGGTTGTCAAAAAAGGCCTTGCAATTAAGAAAAAGGCAGAAAAGATAACAAAGATCATTAAATAGAGGATGCACTCTCTAAAACAGCCATCATCTCCTTATGAATCCTTCCATTCGATGCCAAAATAGATGGAGATTCAAGGAAATAGTTGTTCCCGCCCATATCTGTTACAATCCCACCTGCCTCCTTTACGAGCAACCATCCTGCTGCGATATCCCAGGGATTTAATTTGAGTTCCCAGTATCCATCAAACCGCCCTGCTGCAACATACGCAAGGTCTAATGCTGCTGAGCCTGCCCTACGGATAGCCTGTGCCTTCATGATCATTTCATTAAAGTAATTTAGATTATTGTGGCTGTCTTCCCGAATATCATACGGGAATCCCGTAGCCAAAAGGCCTTTGATTACTCTGTTCGTATTTGAAACATGTATTGCCCTGTCATTCAAAAAGGCCCCCTTCCCTTTTTCCGCAACAAACATTTCATCGAGCATAGGATCATACACAATGCCTACAATCATGGTATCGAGCCTTTCAAGTGCGATAGAAACACAAAAAAAGGGAAACCCATGGGCATAATTAGTAGTCCCATCCAGAGGGTCTATAATCCATCTGAAATCAGATCCCCTTGTGGTATAGGTAAATTCCTCTGCCAGGATGTCATGATCGGGAAACAGGCTCGCTATTTTAGAAGTAATCATCCCTTCAGAAATTTTATCTACTTCTGTTACCAGATTAATCTCTCCCTTATAATTTATTGTATGTACTGAATTAAGCTTATTCTTGAGAAATATCCCTGCGTCTTGTGCTATTTCTACTGCACACTCTTTGAAATCGTTCATTCTGTTTTATTCTTTTTATAGAATTATTCGAATATGAGAATGGTAATCATCAAAATGCAGTAACTATAATAGTTTACTTTAAATATATTTTATAAATACCTAATCTAAAGTATTAAAAAAATAGTATCTAAAATGCATATCCTGCAGATAAAACACCAAACAGCTGCTCACTTGTGATCTCTTGGTCAATTGTTGCGCACCATGCCCCATCTGTATATTGTTTTTGTCTCCCATCTGTATTGATATACGTATAATCAAGCTGAAGAGCGAAAAATTTCCAATCGAAAAGTCCCACATCTTACATAGAGAAGTAAGGCTTTCTTGACAGAATACCTTCTAATGGATGGTATGATAGCCCAACACTTCGGAAACGGTGCTAGCCAGGGCGGTATCCACCTCTATGGTGCCGGTGGTAATCTTTCTGTCGGGCTTTTTCTCCTTTAGCTCTGCGTGTGCCTGGATGATCCAGGCAACCGCCATATCAGGGGGTACCTTGCCTGTGTTGATTACCAGGTCAAATGCACTGGCTGTTGTTGCATCATACCAGCTAACATCGTAAAACGTCTTGACAAAGGCGTCGCGCTCTCTATCCCACTCCCTGAGCAATGCCTCGGCCCTGCCACGGTCTTCTATTCTCTCCTTTTCCATAGCCCGGCGTACCCTCACAGGGAAAGGGGATTGTACCCGCACGTTCAGTACATCTGCAAAAGTAGCCAACACTGCAAAGGCACCCCGGCCTACTATCACCATGTTACCGTGGCTGGCCAGGGCAAGGATTACCTGTTTTAAAAACTTGACCGTTGTCGCCCTCATATCGTCAAAATGTGCCCAAAATCCCGGCCCAGAGGTATACACCTCGCTTAATTGAACAATGCTGTGCTCTGCAAATACCTTTTCCATCGTGCTCTTGTCTACAAAATGGTAGCCAAGGGCCTCTGCAACCTTCTCCCCGATATAGCTGCCCTCGCTGTAGATTTCTCTGGATATGGTTATCACTGGCATTTGTTCCACCCCTTTGTTTTCTTCGAGATAATGCCTTAAATTTCAAAAGATATCAAGGTATTTCACGCAGAATAGGCTATCAGCAACGACAGGCTTAAATCTTCACATGTATCACGTAATTCACAGTGGGGGTGAATATTGTTGATATGCTTTTCTTTGGTGATGGTGTGCATCTGGGAGGTCTTAGAGCCTTTACGATCCGGCATCGCCAGACACTGAGCGAAAGCCCTTTGGACTCTTTATTCGCCTTCGCCAGAATACCCTGCAGCTCGCGCCGCGTGAGCTGCGGGGAGCTTCATTGAAGGCGTTGGAGAAGAGACAGGAGCCATAATTCCACGCCGTATGATACGGGTTATAATGGGGCTTAACGTGCGCCGAGCTGACATCCATCTGGATATGAGGGCGGTTATTATAAAACCCAGGATAAAGCCGGCAAGGCTTGAGAGCGCAATAGCACTCGTTGGACTAATGGCCAATCTCGTGCTTAAACCCTCACCCATAGAAGCCCCTGAAATCAGACCAGCTACTGGTATCAAATAGAGAATTGCAGCACTTTTCACTATTGTCCCTGAGCTGAGGTGTATGGAAACCAGATCACCCACTCCTGCGCCAGCCCTATTTATGGCTTTGATGATCATCTCGGAGTTGGACCCAAACGAGACACGGCATGAGCCGCAATGAGAACACGCATCATTTCGATCGGTTTCCACCTGGGCCCAGCCATCCTCGGTAATGCTGGTGACCAAACCCTTTTCTTGTGCCATGTTTCACTCCTTTTTACACCTACGATTCCTGTAAGTTACGATACATATCAACAATCAGTTGTCAATGCATTTTTTTTAATGCCTTTTCAATTGACCACTTTTGGAGATTATCCTATACTCCTTTCACCCGAGGTGAACCATTCTACCTGCTCTGATATATTCTTGGCGAAATCCAGGGCTCTATCTTTGCACAACCTAACAATCTCTGTAGCCCAAGAAAAGAGGGTGGACTTTTCTGAAGTGACTGGTGTAAGGGCGCTGTTTTTTCGCAACTTATCAGTGGGGGAAACCGCAGGCCCCGATTTATCGGGGCAATGCGGAGGGGGCAAAACTCCCCCATAGATAAGTTGCTGAAAAGACCAGCCCGATAGCCTCGGAGCTGAAGAAAAGCCCACCCTCTTTAAAAAATATAAGTTATGGAAAACTTTCAACACTAACACAGAAAAAGGAGTCACTATGTATCGATACAATCGCCTTTTGGTTGGGGTTTCATTTGTTAACCAGGACGGAGCCTCTATCCGCTATGCAGGCCTCATCAGCAGACTGGCAAAATCCGAAAAGATCACCTTTCTCCACGTTGTGAGCACAGCAGATATTCCCGATGAACTCCGTACTGAGTACCCTGATCTTTTTCAGCCAGTTGATGAGTATGCACGCGAGGAAATGGAAGCCCTTGTCAATAAATACTTTGATGGTCACCCGGAAACCCAGATTGACTATGAGGTCGTGGAAGGCTCGCCCTTGATAGAGTTTTTGCGCCGGGCGAAAGAGCAGGAAATCGATTTGATCATCATGCGCAAGCGAAAAATACCCTCTGCAAGCGGGACCCTCTTTGAAAAACTTGCCCGAAAGGCACCCTGCTCTGTGCTCTTTGTCCCAGAGGGAACCACAACATGGTTTACCAACATCCTTGTTCCTGTGGATTTTTCAGAAAACTCAGTGGACGCAATGGAGGCGGCAGTTGCGCTCGCCAATGTTTCTGAGGGAATAGATCAAATAACCTGTCTTTATGTATATAGCGTTCCCATGGGATACTACAAGACGGGTAAGAGCTATGATCAGTTTGCCGAGATCATGAAAGGGCATGCAGAGAAAAGCTACGCTGAATTTATTAATAAAATAGATTTAAAGGGCCTCACCGCAATTCCCCTTTTCCACCTTGAGAAAAAGGCACCCAAGGGCATTGAAGATGTTATTACCACGCGTGAACGATGCCTGGCAGTTATTGGTGCACGGGGAAGAAGGGCTGCTGCCGGTGTGCTGCTCGGAAGCGTGGCAGAGCACCTGATCCATACGACAACATCTCCCCTGCTTGCCGTAAAGAAGAAGGGAGAAGGAATGAGTATTCTGGATGCACTGCTCAAGCTTTAGACAGAATTAATATGTAGGAGGATTTAACAGGGCAGTTTTTTATCACACCAAAAACAAGGATGGGGTTTTTTGAAGAAAAGCCCATTTTTTTTAGTCAAATACTGGTTGTGAAAAAGATGATAACAATTCGTGAAGAGCAGCATCAGGATAGGAATGCAATTCGTGAGGTAAACATACAGGCCTTCGGTCAAAACCAGGAGGCCGACCTCGTGGATAAAATTCGCCTAAGCTGCAATGATCTGATCTCCCTGGTGGCCCTTATCCAGAATACAATCGTTGGCCACATCTGTTTCAGCCCTGTAACAATCGAGACCAAAGCAAAAAAAACAATCCGAGGAATGGGACTCGCCCCAATGGCAGTGCTGCCTGCCTTTCAGAGACAGGGAGTTGGCACTGAACTGGTTCGAGGCGGCATTGCGCGAGTGCGGAAGAAAGGCTTTCCATTCATCATCGTGCTCGGCCATGCTTCATACTACCCTCGATTTGGCTTTGAGCCTGCCTCTCGTTACGAAATTCGATGCGAGTGGGATGTGCCTGATTCAGCCTTTATGATATTGCTCCTTGACGAATCTCAGATGCGTGAGAGTGCAGGTCTTGCTCGATACCTGCCGGAATTCGCTGAATCAACGTAAATCACCCCCTCCCCTTCCTTAATAGCTATGAGCTATGTTTACCCCGCGTGTCGAAGCGAAGCGAAGATCCCGATCATCGGGACCCCGTGAACTGCCTTTTGTTATTCCATCGGGGTGAAATTTACTCCTGTAATAGCGAAGCGCATTTCACTGGGGAGCTATCAGCTATACTCTTCGTACCATTCATTTTCGCAGATGGCGTGTTAAAAAAGGGAGCATTATCATCAAAAAAGTGTTAGAGGCAGTACAACAATAAGGAGCTCACGGATTATAAAAAAATTTCGGGCATGAAATAAAATTGCTCAAGAGGTCTATGTTGACTGATACATCACAGAAACAACATCAAGAAAACTCATTTTCCAGATTCGCATGGAAAGCAGGAGCAGCCACGTTATGCCGTCTCGTCTTGAATACGGCGCGACGGTTTGCCTATCCCTTTGCCCCTGCGTTAAGCCGGGGACTGGGAGTTCACCTAACCGCAGTTACATCCTTAATCGCAGTCAATCAGGCGACGAGTATAATCGGCATCTTTTTTGGGCCTCTGGCAGATCGTTTGGGCTATCGGCTTATGATGCTCGCTGGTCTTGTAATGCTCGTCGTAGGTATGCTTGCAGGAGGTTTTTTACCCTTCTACAGCGTTATCCTTCTGTCCTTTTTTTTAGCGGGGCTGGCGAAAACTGTGTTTGATCCTGCGTTGCAGGCTTATGTGGGTGAACGAGTACCTTTTCAAAAACGGGGGCTGGTTATTGGCCTTCTCGAGTTTAGCTGGGCAGGAAGTACCCTTGTAGGAATCCCCGGAATTGCACTTCTCATCGATCGGCTGGGATGGCGTGCCCCTTTTTTCGTCTTAGGTGGATTGGGGATTTTCGGTATACTCACTCTCGTAATCCTCATACCCGGAGATATAAGAAAAACAGATGCCCATCAAGACTCTCCGAGTGTGCTGAATGCCTTGAGACAATTAGCTCAACAACGGGCACCCTTAGGCACCCTCGGCTTTGCGTTTTTATTCGCCATTGCTAATGATAATCTTTTTGTCGTATATGGGGCGTGGCTTGAGCAATCATTCAGCCTGAGCATTGTCGCCCTGGGAATGGGAACAAGCATAATTGGAGCGGCCGAATTATTAGGGGAAAGCCTGACCGCTTCTTTTGCTGACCGGATGGGATTAAAGCGCTCCATCATTATTGGCATTATTCTCTCTGCGATGTGCTACGGGATATTACCCTTCTCATCTCAAACCTTACCCCTTGCCTTTACTAGCCTGTTTGTTCTTTTTTTAATCTTTGAATTTACCGTTGTCTCGTCGCTATCTCTATCTACAGAATTGTTACCCACATCGCGAGCTACAATGATGTCTGGTTTCTTTGCAGCTGGTGGTTTAGGTCGCGTAATCGGCTCATTAATAGGAAGTCATATCTGGCTTGCAGGTGGGATACTGGCAACCGGTCTTGTATCCGCGGTAATTTCTGGAGTGGCTCTCGCATCGTTAGCGTGGGGATTAAAGGGGCGGCTTCAATAACCTATGTGCTTGACAGGCATTACTCTCATCTCGTAACCCGCCACACACACGGCGGGCAAGCTCTTAACTCGTATTTCCTATTACCTATCAGCTGTGAGCTTCTTTCTCCTTCCCCCCATTTTTTTTCTTGACAAAATGACAAATATTAGTATAATTCTGTCAATTAAATGACTGTATTATGAAATATAATGACATATATACCCCAAAAACACATTGAAAACCTCAGGAAATTGATAACACCCGGAAAGGTAGTGATTATATACGGCGCTCGTCGAGTAGGCAAAACCACACTGCTGCAAAAATTCTTAGAGAATGAGGATGCAACAAAAATGCTCTTTGTAAACGGGGATGATATCATGGTACGGCACTATCTCGAAAGCCAGTCCATAAATAAACTTCAAGATTTCGTTGGTGAGCACGTGCTTCTCGTTGTGGATGAAGCGCAACATATTGAAAGGATCGGGTTAAACCTCAAAATCATCGTGGACCACATGCCCCATGTAAAGGTCATTGCAACGGGCTCTTCATCATTTGATCTGGCAAAGGATGTGGGAGAACCACTCACAGGTCGAAAATTCGTTTTACCCTTGTTTCCGCTTGCTCAAATGGAAATCTCAGGACAGGAAAAGCGACACGAAACCGAGGCTAATTTAGAATTACGCCTGATTTATGGCTCATATCCTGAAGTTGTCACCACGCGAGATAATGAGCGCCGTGAAGAGTATCTCCGTGAAATTATCAGTTCGTACCTCTTTAAAGATATTCTGGCACTCGAAGGGGTGCGGTATGCCAATAAACTGGTACGCATCCTCCAGCTTCTCGCCTTTCAAATCGGAAAAGAGGTCTCCCTTGCTGAATTAGGGAGGCAATTGGGAATGAGCAAAAATACAGTTGAACGATATCTCGATTTACTTGAGAAGGTTTTTGTTATCTATCGACGCACAGGGTTTAGCCGAAACCTTCGTAAAGAAATCACAAAAAATCACCGGTTCTATTTTTTTGATACTGGAATTCGTAACGCCTTAATTGGTAACTTTAATCCTCTTGCAATACGCAACGATGTGGGTGAGCTCTGGGAGAACTACGTTATAACAGAGCGGTACAAGAGGCATGAATATAACAGACACACAGTTAATTCCTATTTCTGGAGAACCTATGATAAAAAGGAGATTGATCTCGTCGAAGAACAAACGGGGCACTTATCCGGCTACGAGATAAAGTGGAAAAATATCCCTGTAAAGATTCCTCGGGACTGGAAGGAGAGTTACCCCGGTGCCGACTTTTCAGTTATCCATAGAGAAAATTACCTCGAATTTATCCAGTAATCAAACAAAATTACCAACTACCTGCCAGGTTCCAGTGAAGTTTACTTCTGCACCCTCCCCTTCTTAGCTATGTTCACCCCGCTTGCCCAATGGAATGTCATTTTTCCTTTTATTCCATCGGGGTGAAATTGCGAAGCAAAGGTTCAAAAATGAACCTATTTCACTGGGGATCTTAACGCTATATTCCCTGCCTCTCCCCTCAAGCAAAGCGCTCCTGGAGAGAAACGATCGTTTTGCCTAACGCCGCTCATCAGAGCGTTATCCCTTGACAAACCCCAACCACAGGTGGAAGCTTGCCACATCCTTTGATAAAAACCCTTGACAATTACTCAGGATATTGAGTAAATTTACTCAAAGCATTGAGTAAAATGTTAATTAATTGATAATCCACATGTTTAAAAGGCACATTTATAACGTTCTCCTTGACAGAATTTCCGAGCCCAGACGTTTTATCCAGGTATTAGCTGGTCCCCGGCAAACGGGGAAGACAACCCTTGCCCGGCAGACCATGGAAGAGCTTGACATCCCAAGTCATTATGCTCCAGCCGATGAACCTGCATTGAAGGATAGAACCTGGATTGAGCAGCAATGGGAAGTAGCACGTACCAGAGTAAGATCAGGCAAACAGATAAAGAAGACATTATTTGTCCTGGATGAAGTCCAGAAGATCACCGGATGGTCTGAAACGGTAAAGCGATTATGGGATGAGGACTCTGCCACGAGCCTTCCACTGTATGTGATTGTATTGGGTTCATCCCCATTGCTCGTACAACGAGGGCTAACGGAAAGTCTTGCCGGGCGATTTGAGCTCATCCCAATTACACATTGGTTATTCGATGAAATGAAAAATGCCTTCGGATGGAGTTTAGATCAATACGTTTTCTATGGCGGGTATCCCGGCGCCTCGGATTTGATCAAGGATCACCAGCGGTGGTCTCATTACATCATTGATTCCCTGATAGAAACCACTATCTCTCGAGATATCCTGCTCATGACACGAGTTGATAAACCTGCCCTTCTGCGGCGTCTGTTTGAACTTGGATGTATCTATTCCGGTCAGATTCTTTCATATCAAAAAATGCTTGGCCAGCTTCAGGATGCAGGCAATACAACTACTCTTGCACATTACCTGAATTTGCTTCAAGGCGCTGGGTTAGTGGCAGGCTTGCCAAAATATGCAGGCCAGCAGGTTCGTCAGAGAGCATCTAGCCCCAAACTTCAGGTGCTCAATACAGCCCTGATGACAGCTCCATCACAGCTAACCTTTTTAGAGGCAAAGCAGGATGCTGAATACTGGGGTCGATTGGTGGAATCAGCTGTCGGTGCTACACTTGCTAATGGAATCAGGGGGAAGAATATCGAATTATTTTACTGGGCCGGCCGTAACCGAGAGGTGGATTTTGTGCTACGTCGAGGTAAGATTTTGGTTGTTATAGAAGTGAAAAGCGGGAGGAGGAAGACCAGCTTGCCGGGGATTGAGGCTTTTTCTAAAGAATTCAAGGTAAAGAGGAAATTATTAGTCGGAAATCAAGGGATTCATTTACAGGATTTTCTCCTTACACCACCAGAGGAATGGTTGGAATAGCCAAAGAAAAACATGATTCTTTAAGGAGTCAATTTGTCACCTTAAAAAATAGTGTGGATCCTTTTTTCGCTATTAGCTTTCAGTATTAATTCCTAAATCCCTTACGCTCTCTGCCCTCAATCCCTCAATTCCTCAATTCCTAATCCCTCAATGCCTCTATCCCAAATCCATCGTTGCGTGTTTTTCTTGACCATTCACCTGATTTTAGGCTAAATTTCATTAGCTTTAGCAAAATAGGTTTAATCTTATAAAAGGTTCACCCCGTGGAACGAAATCTCCCCTAAAAAGTACCTTTCCCCTGGCATACCTGTTGTTCCATTATGGCAAAATTCCTCAAACCTGAACTGTGTTATCCCACTGTGGATCGGCAATTCCAACATAAGGTTTTTTCAAAAAAGCTCCATTAACGCAGTGTTCGTGGAGCTTTTTTAGGTCTATTTTGATGAATAATAGTTGCTGTTAAGCAATAAAAAGAGAACATGAGTCAAACGAATATTTGACCCGTTTACGTTTACATGTCCCCTTTAGATATATCGCATGTGCATTAATTCATCGCTCAGGTGAATTATTACGCAAATAGTATTGCTTTTTAGAAATTTTAGGTATATGCTGTATGCTATAATTCATTAATTAAGTGAATTACTGCGCTTGGAATATACCATGGAAACCCTATCTGGGCTCGGAAAAGTTGATCGAGAAAGAATTGCTGCGATAATTCGAGGCACGAAGGGCACCATCTCGATTGGTGAAGCAGTTGAAATATTGGGAGTTTCATCCACAGATGCTGCTAAGATGCTGTCACGCTGGTCGCGCAAAGGATGGCTTTCTCGTGTTAAACGCGGTCTCTACATTCCCGTGCCGTTGGAATCGCGAACGGCCGATGTGCCCCTCGAAGATCCCTGGCTGATCGCTGAAAGGCTTTATATTCCCTGCTATATTGGTGGTTGGAGTGCCGCTGAATATTGGGATCTTACAGAGCAGATTTTTCGTACTGTTGTGGTAATGACGACTCAAAAGCCAAGAGATCGCAGCCCGACAATAAGAGGTACAAACTTCATGCTGCGTACTGTTTCGGAAAAAGCCATGTTCGGCTTTCTATCTGTATGGAGAGGACAGACAAAAATACTTGTGTCTGATCCAACGCGTACCATGCTCGATATGCTGAACGATCCAAGTCTGGGTGGAGGGATACGTTCAACTGCAGACATGTTACGCAATTATTTGCAATCAGAGAATAGGAATCTTGAGCTATTGACTGAATATGCAGTACGCTTTGGCAATGGTGCTGTATTCAAACGTCTTGGTTTTTTGTTGGAAAGATCAGCTCCTGACGAAGTTAAAACAATAAATAAATGCCGAACCAGCCTTACAACCGGCAATGCCAGGTTAGATCCTAAGCTTAGAGCTGATAAATTGATTACCAGATGGAGGCTATGGTTACCGGAAAGCTGGGCAAAGGAGCGTCGAGTTGATTGATAGACGAGAAATCATGGATTTTTCTAGAGAGTTTGGTCTCAACGCCAATGTTATTGAGAAAGACTACGTTATTGGCTGGGTGCTTGCAGGAATAGCCAACCATCCCGAGCTTGGTGCGAGTTGGGTTTTTAAAGGTGGAACATGTTTAAAGAAATGTTACTTTGAAACTTATCGGTTCTCTGAAGATTTGGACTTTACGCTTACCAATCCTGACAACCTAAACAAAGAATTTTTAGTTAATGCCTTCAATGAAATCGCTGGATGGGTATATGAAACAACGGGAATAGAAATCCCAGTAGATACAATTCGTTTTGATGTTTATCAAAATCCGCGTGGCGGAATCTCTGCACAGGAGCAAATTGGTTACCGTGGCCCCATGCGGCGCCGAGGTGATCCGGCACGCATCAAATTAGATTTAACCAGCGATGAGGTACTGGTATTAGATCCCTCTGTTCAGGAAGTTCATCACCCATATTCCGATAGTCCGGACGACGGGATACAAATCCAGTGTTATCGCTTTGAGGAAGTCTTTGCGGAGAAGATCAGGGCATTGGCTGAGCGTGAACGCCCACGAGATCTATATGATGTAGTCCATCTATATCGTCATGATGGGCTAAGACCAGACCGTGCTCTTGTGTTGAGCACGCTTCAAGAAAAATGTGTGTTTAAGGGTATAGCCCTCCCAACAATGGAATCCCTTGAGGGCCGTCCAGAGCGCGCCGAGCTGGAAACCGAATGGGAAAATATGCTTGCGCATCAACTTCCGGCATTACCACCATTTGAACAATTCTGGCAAGACCTACCCGCGCTATTCGAATGGTTGCACAGCGCAGTCGAAAAGGGAGAGCGGCCAACAATCCCGCTTATGGGTCGAGCTATAGACGAGACATGGCGCCCACCGGTAATGGCCCAGGCTTGGCACACATCTACACCGCTTGAGATAATCCGATTTGCTGCAGCAAACCATCTTTGTGTTGATTTGGCTTATAGGGGCAGTCACCGTCTAATTGAGCCGTATTCATTACGTCGGACACTTGACGGAAATCTATTGTTGTTTGCTATTAGACATCACACTAATGAACCTAGATCTTACCGCGTCGCTCGTATTCAAGGAGCTGAACCTACCAAAGAGCCATTCATACCAAAATATATAGTTGAGCTAACCCCGTCTGGGCCCATTTCTGCGCCGCCAATAACACGCAGATCAGATGGGTACACAGTATCAAGGCCCGGGATATCAAAAGCGACTCGTGGTCGTTCTAGGAGCAGGATATCAGATTTTGGTCCAACGTATGTGATTGAATGTCCTAACTGTGGAAAGAGATTCAATCATAAAACAAACAAAACTCGTTTAAACCCACATAAAGATAAATATGGCTATCCTTGTGCCAGTAGATCTGGTTACTTGGCCGGTGTGAAGTATTAGGTTCGCACATTATTCAATGGCAATCGTACAAAAACTGTGAAATTATTGTAACATACTCCGTAACGACGGTATGGCCTACGGAGACTGCGTTGAGGGAGTAAGAAAAGGGTGTGGCTCGGTTGATCAGTAACTCTCAATTGTGAAAAAACGAAGCAATGAAGGGACGGGCAAATTATTGTTATTTCACTGGGGCCCTCTGCCTTTTGTTTTTGCCAAATCCGCAATCCGCAATCCCAAATCCCACATCGCTCCTCTTGCCTTTGCCTTAAGCCTCAAGCTTGCCCTGCCTGCCCAGTTAAATGTTTTTGATTTTTTATTTAACCGGGGTGAAATGCCTTTAATTATTCCACTGGGGCAAAGCGCTCCTAGAGAGAAACGCTCCTCTACCCTCCCGCCGCTCGTTAGAGCGTTATCCCTTGACAAACCCCAACCACAGAAGTAAGCTTGCCGCAACATAGTTTAAACCCTTCAAGTCAAGGAGGGATCTTGATTTGCAATTCCAATATAAGATTTTTCAAAGCTCCACTAAATCAGGCTTAGTGGAGCTTTTTTATGTCTATTCTCGTGAATGACACGCGCTGTTAAGCAAGAAAAACAGAACATGAGTCAAACGGAGACTTGACCCGTTGACTAAGGGGCAGTTCCTTGTGGATGCCGGAATTGCGGAAAGGAAAACCGCTGCCAATTATCTGAAAGAGATCGAAAAAACAGGGATACTCAAGGCCCAAAAATTGGGGAAAGAGAATCTTTACCTGAATGTGAAATTGTTTGAACTCTTATCAAAATAACATGTCCATGACGTAGACATGTGTTGAAATCGTGTCCATATTTTTAGATTTCTTGGACATGTTTTGTAATTATGTGCATAGATTGGATATGTGTTGAATTTGATAAATGAAGAAAAAAGAAGCTAAATACCCTATACCAATTCGAGAATGGTCAGAGGATGACATGTCGAAGCGAAGCGAAGATCCCGCCTCTCGGGACCGTAGCGAAGCAAAGATCCCGATATCGGGACCGCGGGAACAATCATCAATTAATGGGTGTCGATTCATAAATTTTAAGGGCGTCCCCCCTTATTAAAAGTCAACGGCTGACTTGATCCCCTGCCTATTCAATGTCTGCTGGAAAATAGTACAGAAAGAAAGGGTTGACAAGTAAACATTTTATCTTTAATCTGTTTATCAAGGTAAACAATATGAAAAGAGATGTGTTGCTTGCCATCATTGCTGAATGGTTGGAAGAGTGGGAGATGCCTTCGCTGGTCTCCCGGCATCAGCCTGCCATAGACCCCGCAGACCTTAAGCGTATCTTAGCCATTGTGGGGCCGAGACGGTCGGGAAAGACCTTCTTTATGTACCAGATCATTCAATCATTGCTGCAGGGTGGCCAATATTCAAAAGAATACATACTTTTCCTGGATTTTGAAGATTATCGACTTGGTGAATTCACTGGGGATACCATGGACGAACTTTTCGCGGCCTTTCATCAGCTTGCGGGACGGTACCCCCTTTTTCTTTTTTTTGATGAAATTCAGAACCTTTCAAATTGGAATCGCGTGCTCCGTACACTTCACAACAGGAGGCAATTCAAAATCATTGTTTCGGGAAGTAATTCGGAGCTTTTGAGCAATGAAATAGCCACAGAACTCCGCGGACGCTACGAAGATATCATTATGCTCCCCTTTTCTTTTCAGGAATATCTTCGGTACCGGGACATCTCCTTTACCCCTGCATCACTTCGCACCGCTGTACGTGGCAACATTCTGGCTGCCTTTGATGCCTACATAAAACACGGCGGGTTTCCCGAAGTCGCCATGGCTGGCAGCGAGTCTGAACAACGGAGACTCCTTCAGAGCTATTTCAAAACCATCTTCTACAGGGACATCCTTGAACGGTACAACATTAAGGCCCGGTATGTTCTCGATGCCCTTATGAACGATATTCTGGAGAACTATGCGGGTATATTTTCCATAACCCGATTCGAAAAGCAGCTGAAAAGCAATAATCTACCCGGTAGTAAACGCACTATTGCAAACTATTTTCACTACCTTGCGGAGGCGTTTTTCATCATTGCAAACGAAAAGTTTTCTTTTTCGCCCCGCCAAAGGATCATGAATCCGAAAAAGGCGTATCTGACCGATACCGGCTTTGCCGCCCTAGGTCGTCCTTTTACGGAAAAACGCGGAAGAATTATTGAAAATATCGTTGCCATTGAATTGTTCCGGCGCGGTATTGAAACTTACTACTTTAAGAACAAGAATGAATGCGACTTTATTATCAAGCAAGGCCACAGGCCCACACATGCTATACAGGTCTGCTGGGAACTGACCAACCGGAATGAGAAACGTGAGATTGCAGGGCTTGTGGATGCATGCAGTGCCCTTAGCCTGACTTCAGGCATCATACTGACATACGTTCAAGAAGAGGAACGTGAGAAGGACGGACTGAAGATATCCGTGCTACCGGTATGGAAATGGCTGCTGGAAACCGATGTGAAGCAATAGTTTCATACAAACTTTAATGAGTTTCTTTCAAAATAACGCGTCAACAGCAGATTTATCCCGTGGAATTTTTACCCCGTTGAATTTTTACCCCGTTAAATTCAAAGACTATTTAATTGGGGCCTTAACTTATTCAACTGGGGCGAAGACTATTCCACTGGGACTTGACTCATTGACAGAAAGTTTTGACAATTCGTTAAGATTCATATAATCTTTACTTAAATGAAGGCATATTAAGAAACAGTATATATTTTATCCCCGAGGGTAATAAAAATGGATAAACAAGTTATCAATAAAGTAGTCAAATATCTTGATGGTTTCCCGGAAAGCAAGATTACCTCTTTACTTGATTATATTGAATTCCTCAAGCAGGATGAATTCACAGAAGAAGAAAAAAGGATCATACTGGAATCAGCAAGAGAAGAGAATGGCGTACCCTGGGAAAACATAAGACGGAATGTATAACATCGTTCTCCACAAGCAGCCCACAAATTACTATAAAAAATGCCCAGATCCTATTGCTAGGCGATTAAATAAGTGTTTTTCTATGCTACAGGAAGATCCTTTTGGGCCTGGAACTAAAAAACTCGAGGGTGAATTAAAAAAATTCAGACGGATCAGGACTGGAGCAATCAGAGTAGTCTACAGGGTTGACGAAAATAAAAGGGAAGTTAGAATTATTGCTGTTTTGCCTAGGGGTGATGTTTATAAAAAACTCTAACACATCGCAACCCTGAAAAATCTGTTATTGAAAGTTTCTTAATCCCTTCCTCTTTGCTCTTCACGCTCTGCGGTTTGCTCTTTGCCCTCTGTCCTATGCCTTTTGCTTAATTCGTTATTTTTTACCGAAAAGTGCTCGCCACTCCGCCACAAAGACGGCGGATAAAAATAACGGCAGATAAACCCTGAACCTTGAACGCTGAACGGTGAACCCACAACATAAATGAAGAAAAAAGAAGCTAAATACCCTATACCAATTCGAGAATGGTCGGAGGATGACATGTCGTAGCGAAGCGGAGATCCCTATCATCGGGACCCCGTGAAGTGCTTTTAATATTTCACTGGGGCACCCTCCGGGTGTTCAACTGGGGCGAAAACTATTCCACTGGAACGTGATCCCTTCTCATACAAGCTCTCTGAGAATAATTGAAGTTGTTCAGGTGGAGCGCAGAATACCATACTATGGCATATGGAGTTCTTTGCAAAATGTATGGGCGGGAATCATTCGTATTCCATTCTTCTCATAATCCTTTTTGCCATTATGCACCTGGTAAAAGCTTGGAATTTCAGTTCGCTGTTTAAAATAAAAAAGAGAGGGGTTTAAAGCTTTTTCACCAGTCTTGCATTCAACGGCAAATAACGGAGCATCATTTTTCAAAACAACAAAATCTACTTCCCTCTTGTCTGTATCACGAAGAAATCGTAGATCCATACGAAAACCTTCGGTGTCTTCCATGAAGTGACAATATTTCAGGAGTTGTGATGCAATAAAATTCTCAAATCTTGGACCAGAATCAGGAACCAAGGACCAGTCCCACAAATAGAGTTTCCGTTCCTTTTTCACTGCCCGGACTTTAGAAGGACCATAGGGGGATATGCGAAAACAGTAGTACATCCTTTCAAAAATATTCAGCCAGCGCTCAACAGTCTCATGGGCTACCTGTAACAGTTCTTTCAGTTTCTTTACCGACAGAGGTGAACCTATCCGGTTGGGAAGTTCTTCTGCAAGCATTTCAAGCAGGCTTATCTCTTTGATATTTTCCAGATCCCTGATATCTTCATATATAACCCTTTGCGTTCTTTCTCTCTGCCATCTCCTCCAAAATCTCTCTTCTGATCTCAAGCAGGGTTCTGGGAAGCCCCCGAATTTTAACAACATCTCGATATCATCTCTTGTAGGAGTGGGATTTATTTCCTGCAAAGAGAAAGGGTGCAGACGGTAATAATGGTATCTTCCCTGAAGGGAATCACCACCTTTACTGTAATAATCCAACCGTGCTGACCCGGTAATTATAAAAGATATTTTAGATTTGTTTGTGTCATAGAATCCCTTTACAAGGTTACGCCATCCGGCAAATTTATGTATCTCATCAAGCACGATATATCTTTGGTTTGGAGGCAATTCCCCCTTTAGGATCGCTGATCGGTTAAAAATGTCATCCCAGTTCAAATACGCGGGGTGACGTTCATTTGAATCAGGCAAAAAAGATAATGCAAAGGTCGTTTTACCGACCTGTCGTGGCCCCCCAATGAAAACCATTCTATCAAAAAGGTCTTTTTCAACCGATTTTTTTATGTATCGTATGACTATTTTTTTCATAGTGAACTAGATATAACACGATGTTACTCATGAGTAAAGTAGAATCAATATTATTTTACTAAGATACTATGATTTTACCGCGAACGAGGGATACTCTGCCCCATGCTTGCCTCGTGAAATTTTTACCCCGTTGAACTCGAAGACCGTTCAACTGGGGCACGACAGTGACAGCTTGCCAAGTTAAATTCATGTCAATGACAGCGAAGCGTATTTAACATAGGCGCAGCGTATTTCATTGGGGAGCTATAGACTATCAGCTTAACGCTGTATACCCTGCATCTTCCCTCAAGCAAAGCGCTCCTAGAGAGAAACGCTCCTTTCGCCGCTCATCAGAGCGTTATCCCTTGACAAATCCCAACCACAGGCGTAAGCTTGCCACAAAATAATTTCGGTCCTTCAAGGAGGTTATTTTGATCTGCAATTCCAGCATGAGGTTTTTCCAAAAAGCTCCACCAACGCAGTATTCGTGGAGCTTTTTTATATCTATTCTTGTGAATGACACTTGCTGTTAACCAAGAAAACAGAACATGAGTCAAAAAAAGATTTGACGCCTTCATGATTCAAATAAGGTTTAGGGTTACAAGGGAAAGCAAGACTAAAGAGTACTTCCTTCGAGTTAGGAGAACAATCGCTATGAGACATAAAATAGAGATTCCTGCAATTATAGATCGCGACTTACGGACAGTTTTGGAAGAATATGGAATGGCGAGTAAGGTTGATTATGGAGAGATAACTTGTTTTTGTTGTGATGAGCCGTTGACTTGGGATAATCTCGGCGGCTTTATTGTTCACCGTGGGGAGCTTGCCCTCTTTTGTTCAGCGCTTGACTGTATTGAAAAGGCTAAGGAGGAGAAGTCGCATGCCTGATCTCCACAAAGTGCTCGAATTCATATGGGAGAAAGGATGGGTAGCGGCTCTAGTTGTCATCCTCATACTAATCATCCACAAGCCAGACCGGGCTGAGGAGCTGAAGGAGATAATCTTTCGTCCGCTATTCCGATTCTTTCGACTCAGCTCTCGGCAATACCTCGCTGCGAAGGTGAATTATACATCAACCGAGTTTCTGAGAAAGGAAATATGGGAGGCGTTGCCTTCATCTCCTCACGTAAAGATTCGGGTGAAGTGGGTGCGCTCATCTTCTGATCCGGTCCTGATGGAAGACGGCACCTTGGTATTGCGACTGCGGGAAACAAAAGATCAAACACTCAACGTTCTGTCAGCTACTGGGGTAGTGATTCCTCAGGTCATTTGCCCTACCCTTAGATCAAACCTAGGAGCTTGTCCGAGAATAGCGTTGTTTGCCTAAAAAATATTCAGATAGTATCTGTAGAATATATCGTCCACAAAATGCTAAGTCAACAGAATTACGATGATAGCAAAA
>JAFDHR010000213.1 GCA_019308645.1 Deltaproteobacteria bacterium | reverse complement strand
AGATTATTTAGATCTTGAGGCCTGGATTACGGCAAATTATCTCACTGTACTGTTAATTGCATGCCTTATAGGGCTCATTCCGGAATCTGGCCCGCATATGATATTTGTGACCCTTTTTGCACAGGGGTCAATCCCTTTTGGTATTCTTTTGGCGAGTTCTGTTGTTCAGGATGGTCATGGAATGCTTCCCTTGTTGGCTGAGTCAAAAAGAAGTTTTATTTCTGTAAAGATAGTAAATTTTGCTGTTGGGCTAATAGTAGGATTGGTTTTTTATTTGGTGGGGATATGGCAATAAATAACAGCCATATAGCGAAAACGAGCTGACGTAATATCTAAGTAAATTAATACATGGAGGAAATTTACTATGAGCCTAGTATCAGAGGAGTTGATGATTGGGGGGAAGCATCTAAAAAACAGGTTTATTATGGCCCCGGTAAAGACTGGCTATGGTATAAAAACTGGAGAGGTGACCGATAGGCATCTCCAATTTTACAGGCGACGAAATCAATATTTAGGGGCGATAACTCCGGAGCCCTTTTATCTACACCCTACCTTACGTGAATTGCCTGTCCAGATAGGAATCCATAACGATGATATGATCACAGGTCTAAGAAGGCTGGCAGATCTTATCCATGAAAACGGTTCCCTTGCAATTGCCCATCTGAATCACCCAGGAAGGATGGCAAATCCAAATATCCCTGGAAATCAATATCTGTCTTCTTCTAATCGAATTTGTGCAACTGGCGGTAAACAACCAATGGCAATGGATGAGGAAAGCATAGCAAATGCTCAGGCGCTCTTTCAAAATGCGGCTGTCAGGGCTCAAGAGGCCGGTTATGACTTTATTGAGCTTCAGTTTGGACATGGATACCTCATTGCCCAGTTTCTATCTGAAAATGTGAACAATCGAACCGATAGATATGGGGGAATTTGGGAAAACCGGCTTCGTTTTGGACTCGAGGTGCTCGAAAGGATTAAGGAAACTATATCAATCCCTGTAATAATCCGCTTGAGTGCCGATGAGATGTTTCCGAAGGGGCTGAAGCTGACAGATATGATAAGGCTGTCAGTTGCGCTTGAACAAAAAGGTGCTGATGCTATCCATGTCTCAAGTGGCTCTGTCTGTGAGACACCACCCTGGTACTTCCAGCATATGTCCATATCCAAGGGGAAGACCTGGGAGTTTGCCGCCGAAATTAAGGATAAGGTTACTGTTCCAGTAATTGCAGTGGGCCAGATAAATGAGAAGCATGATCATGAAAAAATACTTAAAGATAGGTTAGCCGATGCAGTGGCTATCGGAAGACCTTTGATAGCAGACCCTGACTTTGCTGGCAAGGCACTGGGAGATATACGCAGCCCTATTCGTCCGTGTGCCTGCTGTCTGGAGGGTTGTATTGGAGGAATAAGGAGTGGTAAAGGCCTTATGTGTGTTGTGAATCCAGAGGTTGGAAAAGAGGAGAAAAAATTAGAGAAAGTTACCAAACCGAAAAAGGTTGCAGTCGTAGGTGGTGGTCTTGCTGGCATGGAGGCAGCTCTCGTATTAAAAGAAAGGGGACATATGGTAACCTTATTTGAAAAACATTCCCTGGGGGGATTGTTTAACCTCGCCTACCGTGCACCGAGAAAGGCCAATTTAGAGAAATTTAAAAAGTATTTTGTTGATGAGGTAACTGAAAAGATAGATGTCATTTTTGAAGACGCTCATCCAGATGAGTTGTTAGAAAATTATGAAACAGTCATCCTGGCTACCGGGTCCCTTCCTAAAACCCCGAGTATTCCTGGATTGAAAGAATGGGATTGGGCAGAGATCCTTGAGCCGGATAAAACACCTAAGAACAAGAAGGGGGTTATTGTTGGTGGTGGCTTTATCGGGGCTGAGATTGCTGAGGTTTTGGTAAAGAATGGAAATGATGTAACAATTATAAAGAAATCGGAAGAGATAGCCCCAAGAATGGAAGTAATGTCGCGCAACTTTCTTTTAAAATCTTTAAAGGAATTAAAGGTAAAGATAGTAACCGGGGCTGATGTAGTAAGAAAAAAAGGCAGGACCCTCTATCTGAGCATCGGCGACAAAGAGGGACGCATTGAGCATGTGGACTTTGTTGTTTACACAAAAGGGATGGTTCCAGAAAACTCAATGAAAAATAGACTCAAAGAAAAGCTTGAACTTTTTCTTGTAGGGGATTGTAAGGAAGTGGGGAGGGCCATGGATGCCATTCATAGCGCCTATGAGTGCGCTCTATCAGTTTAAGATTGTAAGAGATCGGAGATTGGGTTGGCGTTTTAAATGAAATGTTCCATAGATTTAAAATTTGCTCTTGATCTCCTTGAAAAAAATAAAAGTAGAAATAGTAACCATGGCTGACGTATTCCTGAATTCATATAATCCTAAGATTAGCATGTGTTTTCAATTATCCAATGATCTTTTAAGCATATGATGAAATAAAATGGAGCTTCTAAATTCAATAGAAAATCAAAGATCCTTGTTACAATCAATTGACAAAGTAAAATGGAATTTTTTCATGGGTATGCTCTATGGCATATTCTTTACTGGAGGCTTAGCCTTTAGTGATCCGAGCACGGTCTTGCCCATATTTTTAGGTAATTTTACTGATTCAAAAACCCTTATAGGCTTATCGGCCGCTGTAATGAGCACATTTGGTGGTATTGGAAGCCTCTTGCCTCAATTGTTTGTAGCCAGCAAATTGGAGAGTAAGGTTTCTAAAAGACCTGTCTTAAGGATAGCAATCACTGTTCGGGCACTATGCTGGGGTCTTCTTGCATTAATTACCTATTGGTTTGGTAGATCTCACCCATTGGGAATCATTGTGTCGCTACTGTTTCTTCTCACTCTGTTCACCTTTATGGGAGGTATAGCAGTAGTACCATTCTATGATATATGGGCAAAGGCCATACCTGCGCATTTAAGAGGAAGATTTTTTGGTTATCTTCAATTATTTGGTGGAATCTTGGCCATTGGATCAGGATTTATTGTTAAGATCGTACTGGGCAATAAAGGAATAAATTTTCCAAGCAATTATAGTTTTCTTTTTTTACTTACATTTATTTTTATTGGAATTTCCTATCTTGCCTTAGGTTCCGTGAAGGAACCTCCAGATGATGTATATACGAAACAATTAAGATTTGGTGAATTTCTTAAAAAGGCGCTACATATTCTGAAAATCGACGATAATTACAAGCTGTTTTTAGTAGTGCAAATATTTGGGGGAGCTATGGCCTTGGCCTTACCCTTTTATGTCATTTATGCCAGGGATGTGCTGGGTATTACATTGGGAATGGTAGGTATATTTCTCTCAGCACAGATGTTAGGCAGTGTCATATCCAATCTCCTGTGGGGTTATCTCTCCGATTTTTTCGGGAACAAAAAGGTTATTCAAATAAGTATATTTTTGGGTTTGACAGCTCCATTGATTGCACTTATCACACCGAGCCATTTATCAGCATTATTTATCCCTCTATTCATATTAATTGGATTTTCTATGACAGGTCAAATGATTGGAAATACAAACTTTCTGCTTGATATCTCTCCGCCAAAGGATCGACCCACATATATAAGCCTAAGGGGTACCTTAAGGTTCCCTGTAATGATATTCCCTCTGATTGGGGGGATAATAGTTCAGCACATATCTTACACCTTCCTTTTTATGGTCACGATATTAAGTGTATTATTAGGTTTTATTTTAACCTTTCGGCTCCATGAACCTCGAGAAAGACTGCCGGTTAAGGAGATGAAATCATGATGGAAATTTCTGAATGGACAGATCGTTACCAACAAGAGCGTGAAAATAAGGACAGATTCTTTAGAGAGCATCCTCAGTCACCAATTCCTTTCGAGGAACGGAGTAGTTTTAAAGGACTTGACTATTATCCCCCAGACATAGGTAATCGATTCGAGCTTGAACTCCATCAGCATAGCGACAAACAAGTGGTGCAGATTGAGGACACCGGTGGAAATATGCGGGGCATGATACGATGGGGGGAATTTCACTTCCGAATAGGTGATGCGGAATGTACGCTTCAGACATATAAGAGCGACCCCAATGAGGAGCGACTGTTTATCCCGTTTAAGGATGCTACCAGTGGCAAGGAGACGTATGGAGCGGGGCGGTATCTTGATCTTGATTATCAGAAAGATCGTACGCCTGAAGGAAAATGGGTTCTTGACCTGAATATGGAATATAATCCATGGTGTGCCTTTAGCGTGAACTATGTGTGCCCGTTTGTGCCTATAGAGAACTGGCTTAAAGTACCGGTATATGCCGGTGAAAAGACTTATATTTTTTAAACAGGATGATTCTTACAAACAAGACCAGATTGGATTGAATATTTGACGTTCGTAATTAAATTGTAGTTATAAAGGAATTAAGAAAGGAGGCGATTTAGATGCCAAGAGGAGATGGCACAGGACCGGCCGGAGGAGGCCCGGGAACTGGAAGGGGCCTTGGACGAGGCGGAGGTCGTGGCAGAATGGGCGGCAGTGGACTCGGAACGGGTGGAGAATGCGTATGCCCTAATTGTGGCTATAGAACTACTCACCAGACAGGTTCCCCCTGCTACGAGATTAAGTGCCCTAAATGTGGGGCGCCAATGACACGGTAGGTAACCAGAGGCGATACTCATGGACAATGATGCCGAAGATGCATTGCGTTTCTTAAAGGAAGTAATTAAACCGAAGATAAGGTCAAAACGCTCCAATGAGCTGGATATGGGTAAATCTACCGGTATTATGACCTGATTGATATTTTTTAATGTTTTCCCCTTATCTATGTCAGTCACTCTTTAGCAAATGACCCTGGCGCTTCAGGGTTATGCATGGAAGAAACTATACATTGAGCATGTGGGCTCTGAATAAAAGAGGCTTAATAAAAATGATGCATTGTGCTCTAAATGTCACGGGAAACTGAAGGACAAAGAGGATTGATGGGGAATCAGCAAACGAGTCGGCGTTCTTACGATCGCTTAGAAAGGGCCTTGCGTGGCATTCTTGGCACTGGAGAAATTACTAAAAAATTGTCTCAGGTGCTTACTTATGCCGCTGTAGAGGGTCGTACATCTTATCAGAAAATAAAGGAGATTATCAAGGATGATCCAGAGGATGTCCTTCTTCTGGCTGAAAAATGGAGATTACTTTTGGCAGTGAGGACAACTAAGAGTTCTGCCTGGGAGGATCGATTGTTATTGCTTAAGGATGGAGAGATATATGAAATTCCAAATCTGATACGATATTTAGTAAAACATGCACTTGATACAGGTAGATGGGATCCTAAAAACACCATAATAGAACTCTTTAATGAATTTGGAGATCCAGACTGGGAACAAATTCCTGGATTTGTAGGGAGCATTGTCGAAAAGGCGACTGATTATAAAATTAATAGCAATCAAATAAAGAAGATATGTCTCCAGTTTGGTCTGAATAATAGGGTTGATGCGCTGATAGCAGAGCTTAAAGCAGCAGGCATTATAAGCCCCAAGTTGGGCTCTATTCCAGATGTACTCGGAGCAACATCACCAATCTATGAGCTAAACCCGTCTGTAATAATTTAAGGAAGGGTATGGGTGTCTGTGGCCTGGCTTTTTTTGCAATGGATGTAAAAGAATAGACAAAAGAGCTGGTTTGATTAACAAAAAAATGCTTAAGGGGAAATTTCAGGAAAGTGGATAAGGCTATAGACTACATTCATAGCCACTATGAATGTAGTCTATCAATTTAATTCTTAAAAAATGATTGGAGAAAAATGAAAACAGATAACTCTTTTAAGGATTGCGTCATCGTCGCATGTGGGACCTTAACCCCGGAGATAAACTACCTGAAAAAGGAGGGATTCTTAGATGCCAAAAAGGTCTTGTTCACCACTCCTGGGCTTCATGAGATTCCGAGGGAATTAGAAACACAGCTTATAGATAGAATCAAGAAGGCACGGGAATACTCAAATAAGATTATCGTTGTCTATGGGGGGCAGTTTTGCTATGTCAACTCCGTTGACCTTTTTAGGACGATAGATACCATTATTAAGGAACAGGGTGAAGGGATTGTAAGGGTGCAGGCATCTCATTGTGTCGATATGCTCGCCGGTAAAGATGAAAGGGAAGAGATAAGCAAGGGGGAAAAGGTGTGGTGGATGACACCGGGGTGGATATTATTTAGAAAGCATGTATTTAAGGACTGGGATATAGGACTGGCAAACGAAAACTTTCCAAAGCATACTGGAGGGGCGATTGTCCTCGATGGGATAGGTTTCTTTGATCACTATATAGAGGAACATACAGAGGAAATTCTTGAATATTCTGACTGGATGGCTATCCCGATTATTCCTCACGAGAGTACCCTCGACAGATTTAAGAAAAAATTACTTGATCAGCTTCACCAATTACAAGAGGACGATTGAGATTTACATATCACACATTATTACACTGTAAAGGAGGAGATAAATATGCCATGGATAGACAAGGGTATGTGTATAGGATGTGGAATATGCGTTGAAGAATGCCCGGTAGATACAATAGTGATGGAAGATGAAGTGGCAGAAATAGATATGAATGATTGTATCCACTGTGGTAGGTGCCACGATGTATGCGATCAGGAAGCAGTAAGACACGATAGTGAAAAAGTATCAGATGAAGTGAAATCAAATGTTGAAGAAACAAAGTATTTTATGGATGCCTGCGAAAAATATCTTGGTGGTGATAAAGAAAGGCAGAAATGTCTTAATCGAATGATAAAACATTTTAACAAGGAAAAGATGGTTGCAGAGAAAACAATAAAACAGCTTGAATTACTCAGTAAATGATAGTGGAGGAAAAGTAAAAATTTTTTTAACGTAAAGACAACATGCGGTCGGCTGATATAACTCAACTGTGGAGTAGGCAAGACACATACCGTCTGCTTTTAATTTCTCTTAAGAGTTCGTTGAATGCGAACTTAAGAGTAGCCGGTGTAGGTGATTATGAAAATGGACAAAAAAGAGCTACCTGAAGATACTCGGTTTGAAACTGAGAATGAGACCAAGCTGAGAGGCATTACGATCTGCCCTGGTATCGGCATTGGACAGGTGCGGGTTCTCGATCGAGAATTCATTGTTCCAAGAAACGAGATAGTTGCAAGCCAGGTGCAATCAGAGCAACAACGTTACAGCAAGGCAGTAAAGCTTGTTACTGAACATCTCCTCGAACACATCGAAGAGGCCCATGCCGGTTCATCTCTTAGTTCCTCACTCATATTGAAAACCCACGAAGCAATGCTGACAGATGAGCAGTTTCATAAGGCGGTGCTTTCCAGGATTTTAGCCGACTACAAGAATGCAGCATGGGCCCTTGAGGTGGAAGGTGAGCAGATCATCGCAGGGTTGGAGGCAAGCAGGAGTCCATATCTCATGTCCCGCGCAGAAGACATTCGTGATTTAGTTGCAAGCATTGTAGATGCTCTTTCTCCAACCCCTGAGACCTACAAAAAAGTTTTACGGCAGAGTGGGAAATCGGAAGTTCTCATCTCCGACAACCTTTTCCCATCTTCAGTCATGGAGGCCCGTCGTTTCCACTCCGTTGCATTTGCCACTGAGAGCGCCGCCCTCTCATCCCATGCAGCAATCCTTCTTCAAGGTTTTGGAATCCCGGCCATAGGTGGTGTGAAAGGCCTCAGGGAGTCTGCTATAGAAGGGGATCAGGTGATTGTTGATGCAGTCAACGGCGTTGTTATCATTCGACCGGAACCCGAAACCGTTCAACAATATATTGCCTTGAAACAGGAGCTGGAGCTCCCTGAAGAATTGCCTCCTTCACCTCCAATTAGTTCCCGTACAAAAGATGGCTTTGATATTCGTTTGATGGCGAATATCAATAATCCAGATCAAATCCAACTCGTGCTCCGCAATCGGCTTGAAGGGGTTGGACTATTTCGCACAGAGTTTTTTGTCTTGGAGACGGAAAGCTTTCCGACAGAGCAGGCACAATACGACATTTATCATTACGTTTTCAGTGCCGCTGGCGGGAGACGGGTGGTGATCCGTACATTTGATATCGGCGGGGATAAGAAAATTCCTGATCTTCATTACTGCACCGGGCAAAATCCTGCCCTGGGGGTTCGAGGGGTGCGCAGGCACCTCTTGCAGCGCCCCGATGAACTTCAGACTCAATTGCGTGCCATTCTTCTTGCCGCTGTTGGATTCCCAGTCGGCATATTATTTCCGATGATTACCACGGTGGATGACATAAGAGAAATAAAGCGTCTCTTGGAAAGTGTTAAAGAGCAACTGCGTGCCGAAGATAAGCCGTTTTCTGAAGAGATTCAAATCGGCGCCATGATTGAAATACCTGCTGCAGCGATAAGTGTCGGCGATATATTGGCGGAGGTAGATTTTGTCAACGTTGGGACAAACGATCTGCTCCAGTACTTCGTGGCAGCTGATCGAAATAACGATGTTGTTCTCAGGTACGAGAACTTTAAGAACAAGGCGTTTCTCTGGTTGCTGGGATTCATCATAGAACGGGCCGCTGAATTGGGTAAGGAAGAGAACGTGACAATATGCGGTGAGGGCGCTTCGCATCCAGAACTTGTCCCTCTTTTACTCAGCCTGGGCTTCAGGTCTCTTAGTATCACGCCAACTTCTGCTCAACCAGTCCGTAATGCCATAGAAAACACAGATTTACGTGTTTCATCAATTAAGCCTACTGTGGACTAATATGTACTTGAAACAGATTTCAATATGCAGTGTCGTTATCATCCCGATAGGGAAGCCAGGGTAATATGCCAGAAGATGGGAGTAGGATACTGTCAGGAATGTCTGGATAATTGTGAGGCCTGCACAGATCCCTGCGTGTATTGTAAATTTAGGTCATCATGTATGATATGGGAACTGTGTAAAAAGAGTGAGAAACGCTACCGTCTGGAGAAAGCAGCTACTGGTGAGAAGAAAGAGTAGTGTAAAATGGAGGAGATGATTTATGGGTATGCATAAAGTTACATTTTTACCTGATTGGAAAGAGGTTGAAATCGAAGCAGGGATTACCCTGATGCAGGCAGCGGAAAAGGCTGGCGCATATATTAACTCCCTTTGTGGAGGAAAAGGTATCTGTGGCAAATGCCGAGTTCAGGTTACCAATGGTAAGGTTTTGGCAGACAAGCATTCCATCGGCTTTTTATCAAAAGAGGAGCTCAACGAAGGCTTTGTCCTGGCTTGCCAGACAAAGGTTACCAGTGACATGGAGGTAGT
>JAFDHR010000212.1:1540-6441 GCA_019308645.1 Deltaproteobacteria bacterium | reverse complement strand
GGGCACACCCTCATGCAAACATTACAGTCTGTTCCCACCTTTCCCCAGTAGTCAAAACAGGTTTCATCATTCAATTTCCACCGGCGCAACCCATTGACTACTGTTTGATCCTTTTCCAAGGGAATGGATTTAGATGGGCAACAAACAGCGCATTTCTTACAGATTCTGCAAAAATCCTCCACCCCGATATCCACTGGTTTGTCAGGGATGAGTGGGAGGTTTGTGGTAACCACACCCAGCCGTACTCTTGGACCAAGCTCTTTTGTGATCAAATACCCAAGCCGACCTAACTCTCCCAGGCCTGCATCTACTGCCAGCGGCACCATGAGGGCCTCATAGTGACGAAAATGACTTGCTGTGGCAGAATAACCAAGGTTGGCAATAAAGCTTGCCAGCTGCGTTGCGATGTAGGCCCCCTTTGCGTAGTTACCCATGCTTTCGATCGCGGTGGGTGTATGTGGGCCGGTACCTACCATGTCAAAGGACATCTCCATGGCAAATACAAACGCATACTTATGCTCCACCTTTATTTCTCTGCCCCAGTCCTCCCAGTTGTCGTAAAAGATCTCTCCCCTGTGGGAGTAAACCCACAGAGGGTTGAGCTCGGTTATCCCAACCAGGTCAGCTCCACGGTTTCGGGCATAGCCCTTGAGCCTTTCTGTAGCCTCTTCAGGGGTGAGATTAACCCTCTTTTCTTTCATCAGGAAATGGGGTTTTGGCTTCACCTTTTCTGGTGTACCGAGGTACATGGGAATGTTTCCCGATGCCAGTGTCGCAGCTACATTGGGCCCCTCATAAGGGCTGTCTATGGTTCCAAAATGACCCAGAGGACCTCCTATTTCTCTCCTTTTTGTATCAAACTCCTCATGTTCAGGGTGTACCCTGTAGTAGGCTTTATATTGCTCCGAACCCGGGTGAATGCTCCGATTCCTGGCAAAAACATGTGTTCTCTCATCCTGTCTCTCCACCTCTCCAGCGATAAATCCCTTTGTCCCTTTCAGGGCCCGTGGATTTGGCGCAGTTCTTCTCAATAGGATAATAGCAGCTGACACCGTAAAAATATACCCTGCTATGAGTATAACAAGGCCAAGGGTGGTCTTAAAAAATCCGATCCATATAAGGAGAAGGAAGATGACAAGAAAAGCACTCATACCCAGAAACTGCAATCCGGCAAAAACGCTTGCCCGTCTCTCTTTTTCGAAAATGCATGAAATAAAAAAACTCAGGCCAATCAATGCCTGTGCTATGAGACCTATAACCCCGATAACAAGTAGTATAGTTATTATAAATTCCACCCGTGTTCACCTCAATGAAGCTCCCCGCAGCAAGCTGCGGGGTATCAAAGCGGAATTGCGCCGAAGCCAACCCGCCTTCGCTTTTGGAGCTACGGCGCGATTCACCTCGCCATTCATCCCTGTAGCACACGCGGCGCAAGCGCCTGCGCTGCGCGAGCTACAGGGTATTCTGGCGAAGGCGAATAAAATTATTCACATTTTAGACATACGTGTCATGGAGAAAACACGAAAAAATGAATTTCTTTTCTAAAGATAGATTGGCTTTTTTTAAGAAAACAAGAACAATATCCATTTCAGGCTCATCTGTCCCCGATTCCTTTCTAAGAAATGCTGACTTTAAAAGATCCTCTTCCTATTAGTTGACAGAAACAAGCTTTTTATGGCTTCTGAATCTTTCTATCTTTTCTTTTGTATCCAGGATATCCTCTTTAATGAGCCTCTTGGTCTCCTCGGGGTTTTTTTGTGCAATGACATTAAAGATTTCCTTATGGGCCTGAAAGAAGTGTCTCTCCAGAGACAGATCCAAAAAATCGAGGGTGAGTTTAACCAGAAGTTCAAATACTGATTCTAATAGAAGTGATAATACTGGATTCCCCGATGCCTTTGCTAACAGTAGGTGAAACTTGAGATTGTTTTTTTTGAGATGTAGAGGATCATCGAGATGCTGGGAGAAATCCTCGAATAACTCTTGGAGTCTTTGCATGTCCTCATCATTTGCGTGGAGGGCTGCCTCCATTGCAATATGGGGCTCAATAAGCAACCGCACGTCAAAAAGGTGATCTATAGTGACCCTTCCGGAGGTAATCAAGTTATTGATCGAATTTGTTATGGGTTTGTGATAGACATCGGCTACAAAGATACCACCTGTGGGCCCCTTTTTTATTGTGACCAGGCCAGATACCTCAAGGATTCGAAGGGCTTCTCTGATCACTGACCGGCTCACCTGAAATTCCTGTGCAAGGTCCTTTTCAGAGGGAAAACTGGTGCCAATTTCGAGATTATCTCCGAGGATTTTGCCCTGGATCAAATCAGCGACCTGCTCGGAGTATCTTTTCTTTTCTAAAGGCCTAAAAAGCGCCTCGGAGATAAGATTGCTCTTCTTGCTTTGAGGGGGCATTATGTGTCTTGTAGGTTTTAAGAAATAAGTCTGACTTATTAAATAGTATACTTAATTAAATAAATTTTCAATGTCAAATTTTATGATTTTACATAAGCCCTCGCCTGCAATCTGAATCCCTTATGTTTTTTAATTTTATGGATTTTTCGGGGAGCAGCCAACCAGATAAAAAGGCAGGATAATATAAATACGATTATTGCAATGATAAAGGACCATTGGTAGCTCATGGTCTTGTTAAAAATGTATCCCCCAACCCAGGCACCAAAGGCACCTCCGATACCAATGCCCCCCTCTACAATGCCATATATGAGACCAAACATCCTCCCTTTAAAAAGGTCTGCTGCCACAGACATATATATAGGTGCCGTTACCCCCCAGCCTATCCCAAAAAAGGAGGCTGCCTGTATCATATTTCAGGTCTTTAGCCTGGATTGTATAATAACTCCTTTTATACATTTCACATGTCAAGCACTTTGTTTGGGAGATCTAAGGTTTGGTGGATCAGTGTCGAGCTTAATTGACAGATTGTTTTATGGACTTCACATTGACACAATCATACTTTTTTTCTATAGTGCTGTCACTCAGAATTAAGCACACATGAGCTATCGTTTTATCTAAAATAAGGTGGCGAGAAGTTTTTTACACTACAAAGGGGGGACTTCTGAGATGTTAAAAGATCCGAGTATTTACTGGAATCCCATCCTTGAGACCTTACCGCAGGAAAAGCTCCAGGCCCTGCAATTGAAGAAGTTTAGAAGGATATTAGAGTGGGCATACAAAAATTCTCCTTTTTATCGCAGGCTTTATCAGGAAGCGGGACTTGAACCAGGGGACATAAAGGCCTTTGGGGATATCCAAAAGGTACCTAAGATTGAAAAGGGAATGATGAGAGAGGTTCAGCAGCGTGACCCTTTTCCTTATGGGGATATGATGACTGTTCCACTTGAGCGAGTGACTGCCTTCAGACAGACAAGCGGCACCACTGGCACCCCGGTCTATCAGGCCTGCACATGGGAGGACTGGGAGTGGTGGGCAGAAACTTGGTGTTATATCCTGTATGCCCAGGGTTACCGAGATACAGACAGGGTATTTATCCCATTTGGCTACAACATCTTTGTGGCCTTCTGGGCAGGGCATTATGGTGCAGAGAAACTGGGATGCGAGGTGGTTCCAGGGGGCATTTTGGACACCCAGTCCAGAATTCTCAAGATGCAGGAACTCAAGTGTACTGCATTTATGGCTACTCCTACCTATATCCTGGGCATGGCTGATACTGCCAGAAACAAGCTGGGGATTGATCCGGCTAAGGATCTGAATATCCAAAAAATTATGGGCGCTGGCGAACCAGGAGCAAGCATTCCAACCACTAAAAAGAGGATGGAGGAGGCATGGGGAGCCAAGGTTTATGATCATATCGGAATTACCGAGGTAGGCTCTTGGAGCTATGAGTGCACCGAGCAACCAGGAGGACAGCATGTCAATGAGGCCTTCTTTTTGGTCGAAATAGAGGATATAGAGACGGGGGAAATTATTACCGAGCCCGGTAAGGAGGGCAAGATGATTATTACCGCCCTTGATAAATTAGCGAAGCCTGCAATCCGTTTTGACTCAAAGGACGTGATCCGTTGGGCCGATTATCAATGCGATTGTGGTAGGACCTTTCGTCTCATTGATGGGGGTGTGGTAGGGCGCGCCGATGATATAACTAAGGTGAAGGGGGTTCTTTTGGCGCCTACAGCTATTGAAGAGGTAGTCAGGAGTATTCCTGAGTTGGGGGATGAATATGAGGTAGTGGTGAGCAAGAAAGGCGATACAGACAACATCCTCTTAAAGATCGAGATTCTTTCGGGAAAAGAGACGGAACAGGAATCCATACTCTTACGCCTGAAGGATCAGTTACGTGTTAAGACCAACCTGGGTTACAAGATAGAGGTCCATCCATATGGATCCTTGCCAAGGTACGAGGTGAAGGCCAAGAGGTTCAAGGATTTGAGGAAAAAGGGAGGTTGATATGAATGAATGGAAGATTAAGGAAATGTGTGAGCTAATTAAACAGCTGCGTCACGTTGTTGAGGCATTGAGAGAAAAATCTGGGAATATCCAGGCAGTGGAAAGAAACCTGGACCGTATTCTGGCCAATATCAAGATGTTGGAGCTTAATGTAACTGATGCTTTGGATATATTGGGGGGCAGATCGTGAGCAAAGAAAGTTCGGAAAAGATTGGAACTGCGAAGTACATAGCAGGAGATGTGCAAAGGTTTGACCAGAAAAATGAGATGTTCAAGAGGCCAAGGTGGGACCCGGCAATGGCAGAGGTAGCTAAAAAGATTTTTGGATATGTTTATCCAAAAGATCAATATGGGCACACCTTGAAGGATATTGCCTTTAAGAATGCTGCCTGGCACATAGAAACAGGATTCGCGCATGGTAACATAACTCATAACACAGGCATGTATACCTGGAATCAGAAACTTGTAGGTGTCAGCCG
>JAFDHR010000212.1:0-1522 GCA_019308645.1 Deltaproteobacteria bacterium | reverse complement strand
AAGTAGCTAAAATTTTTGGGGCATCAATTGTGGGAATCTGCGAGGTGGATCAGAGATGGGTATATTCTCACTCTTTTCAATTCGCTACTAAGGAACATAAGGAACTCAAACTACCAGAGGAATATAAGTATGCAATAGTTATGGCCTTTGAAATGCCTTATAGATTTTGCCAAACATCCCCCACGCTATTAGCTGAAGTGGGTGAAGGATGGGGCTACTCATTCATGGCTTATACGGCTACCATGATGGGGCAGTTCATCCGCGGTCTCGGCTACAAGACCATACCCAGCGGGAATGATACTGCTATTGATATTCCCCTGGCAATTGATGCCGGTCTTGGTGAACTAGGAAGAAATGGATTATTGATAACTGAAAAGTTTGGACCGCGGGTTAGAATCAGCAAGGTCTTTACTGACCTGCCTTTGGCTCCTGATAAACCTGTTAATTTCGGGGTAACCAGGTTCTGTTTACATTGTGAGAAGTGTGCAAAAAATTGTCCATCCCAGGCTATATTATTCGGTGATAGAACAACGAAAACCCATAATATTTCCAATGCAGAAGGTGAACTCAAGTGGCCAATAAACGCTGAAAAGTGTCTTGCTTTCTGGTCCCGTAATGAAGGCTCATGTATGAACTGTATCCGAGTATGTCCCTTCAATAAACCAAAAGGGTGGTTCCATGGTATAGTAAGGTGGCTCATTAAGCACACACCCTTTCTGGATTCCTTTATAGTTAAAATGGATGATCTTTCTGGCTACGGTAAACAGAAGGAGTTTAAGTTTTGGAGTGAATGATTGATTGAGGAATGATTAATGGATACAGCCACCCCTCGGGATGTTTACAGAAACCATACCCAGTGAGGGGGTGGAAGATTTATCGCTAAGTGCCTTCAAATACAATAAGTGTAAGTCAATTACCCCAGATTTTATGAGTTTCTTTGCCTTTAATTTCAGCCTTGTTAGAGATTTCCCTCACTTTGTAATAAGTATCAACCCCGGATATTTTTTGAATCTTTTTTATTGATAGGTTTTAAAAATATCATTGACAAAGCAAAGGGATAAAAATTATAAATTAGCCACACAAAAAAGTATGTATCTGCTTAATAAATAGGGGCAAGTGCCTTTTGATAATGATGGATAGACACCTATTGGATTTCCGCTTTCGCGGGAATGACAGGCACTTATCTTATCTCCCCATTCCCGCGTAGGCGGGAATTCATGAGTTATTACCCCTAAATATCGAACTGTTACAAAAATACTGTCTCTGGCGTTTTGCCTATTATAGTTAAAGCTATATAAAGGAATTATAGGCTTTTATGTGAGGTAGAAATGAAGGAAGGTAATGTTGGCTCAGTGATGGTGGTAGGCGCAGGAATCACTGGTATGCAGACTGCTCTGGATTTAGCTGATTCAGGCTACTATGTATATCTTATTGAAAGATCCCCGTCCATAGGCGGTGTGATGTCCCAGCTCGATAAGACATTCCCCACCAATGACTGTGCCATGTGAATTATTTCACCCAA
>JAFDHR010000211.1 GCA_019308645.1 Deltaproteobacteria bacterium | reverse complement strand
TGCTGTGCACGGGGATGAATGGCTTTTTTCTTGGGGTTTGGGGGATAAGTTCCCCCAAGTTCAATTCAGGGTTTCCTTTTTGATGCCCCGCCTTGTAGGCGGGGAGATTCACTCTCGATCCTCTCAACCCAGAGCCGATAGCGGTGCATATGGGTTATCTTTACACCCACGTTGACGGGCCAATCAGGATCAGGTATACCATTAATCCAGCACGCCCTCCCTTGGGCCGTAAGGAGAAAATCACCCGGATACAGCCTTGTCTTGAATGCTGGATCCTGACCAGGTTTAAACCCATTCGTGCTGTCGATCTTAATGCGAAGCCCCTCATAACCCACATCCTGGGTTTGTCCCTGGAAAGAATGGCTGTGAAGCAATTTCCCCAGGCGCCTTCCATTGATGGGAAGTGCGAGGGACACACGTTGTGAATGTCGCTTTTCAGAAAATTCGGCTGCTATTGCTGCGTTTCTCCTCTACATGGATTTTCTTTTTTGGTAAAGTCACTTAAATCATACATACCATAAATAGAAAACTTTTTTTAGGTAAAGCATATACACACCTCACTAAAGGTAACACAATGAGAATTGTTTTGCCATCTTTTCAACACTTCACACAGAACGAAAGTGCGCTAATTTCTGCGCTACGATCTTATTGACACGATCAGCAAATCCAAAAGGATATAAAGAAAACACAGCAGAAAGCCTCTCTTCCAATCCACGAAAAATCATATATGCTCAATAATTTAAGGAAGGGCATGGGTGTCTTTTTTTGTTATGCCCTTCTTAATAGGGCGCCTTGCCATGTCATTACCCAATTTTGAAACGACAACTAATCTTAAGTTATATTTAAGGGCATAAGCAAAAAAAGATACCCATGCCCTAACAAAGCAGTAAATTTCCACAGGATTTTGAGCAATTACGAAAAATCATATCTATGCTTGGATCACTCACGGTTGAAAGCCAACTATCCTGCTTTCTGATTTTACTTCTTACTCGTATTTTATCCATCTTATCGAGTTTTGGTATAAGGTTGATGCCATCCTCAAGGATTTGAAGCATTTCTCTCACATCATCCGGTCTTAAACGGACCATACATACCCTCCATTACTCTAAGCTCACATTTTTTTATTTAATTTTTTCCCCTGAGTGCGTTGCTTCTGCGATGTTGGAAAATAACACCTGCTCAATCTTTTTTTTGGTCTACCTCTGCTGGCCAGAAAACACCATATATATTTGGTGGAGGCGAATGACGGTCCAAGTCTTTCAATCGCCTCTTTTTGAAAGGCAAAAGAAGTATCTTCATCTAAAAGAAATTGGGATACTGGATGATGTCATCAGAAGACTTTTCGGATTATCCGCAGATTGGCCAAGAAAAGAAAGGGGATTTGGCAGGTGTCTGCGTGTATAAATTCAAGGTTATAAGCAGGCTTGCACTCCTCGCCTATGAGTTCAATGATTCCGAATTGCTATTAATTTCTATCGGATCCCATCAACATTTCTATCGCATAGACCTTTTTCCTGGCGAATAGGCTCTTAGAAGCAGTTTGCGGGGCAGTTATCAATAAATGGAGGTTTGGCTTAAATTACTGCTATTTCTCTTCATCAATTAACTCCTCTAATTTATTGAGGATTTCATCTAAGATAGTTTTCCGTTGGTCAGACAATTTGTCATATAGTCCACTTCGCCGACCTGGATTATTTCTCCGATCTTTATTTCTCCGCTCAATCTCACTACGATGTTCAGGGCCGTTATATAGAGCATTATTAGGCGCTCTACGTTCTTTGTGCGATCTTTTATCTTTCTTTTTTCTACGATTAAAGAATAACATTGTTGTATAACCCCCTTTCGTATACAAAAAACCAAAGCATTGTGGGCATGGATACCCAGTCTTCAATTGCAGCCACGTGCTGAAACCTATACTTGTAAAAAGATTTGTAATGAATTTTGTTGGCACTATCTCAAGCGAAATAGTATACCGCATGTAGTAGTCGAAACCTCACACGGCTTAAACCGTCATTTATATTATGCAAGGCTCGCCATTGCCGTGGGCTTATATAGGTATCCCCTAAGCTCCACATGCCCCGCTTGGCTGTCATTGCTTCCCTTTCATAAAGTAATTTCTTTTAGAAATATCATAGTTGTTGATGGTATTTCTTTATGATACCTTTTTAAATTGTACTCCAATTCTCTGGGGCTCGATCCTGACAACCTCTCCCCTGATCTTGATATATTTTTCCTGGTTTGGATATTGAATGGTCAATATAATATCCTCTCCAATTGCAAACAATCCCCCGATTCCACTCGTTTCGAGTAACAGTCCACCAATGCTGATATCCTTAATCAGTCCTTTACTGCTGTGATCCTGTGCAACATAATCTACAGGCATAGAATGAGACTGCCTTTCATATCTGCGCATGTCTCGTGACTGCCGTTGCTCTAACTCTTTTATAAGGTCCTGGTGTTCTTCATCAGTCATATCATTGATTATTGCAAAAAGGCGATCTTTGTTGGAAGTTTTCATAGTCGAGCTCCTTTAAACCCTATGTACGCTTCTCTCTTTTTTCTAAAATGCAAGGGATAACAAATGCCTTTCTTTTTTACATAGAAATTCGTCAAATATCTACTAAAAAATATTTTCTATGAATAGCAAAAGAGCGTCAATGGTTATCTCTAAAAGCTAAATAGGAATACATCCTTCATATTAAAAAATAAGGGTTAGTGGAAAATCCGCTAACCCTTACGCAGTCTTGGTGCCGAGACGCAGAATCGAACTGCGGACACGGGGATTTTCAGTCCCCTGCTCTACCGTCTGAGCTATCTCGGCTTACTTTCAAATATTTTATAGCTATAAATTGCGCTATATTACTTTTCTATATCTTCATCCTCATCAAGTTCGAGATTCAGTTCTAAATCCTCTGACCCCAGATCGAGTTCATCCATATCCTTCTCAGGCCCTTCTTCCTTAATATTTTTTATCTCTCCGCCTTCCTCTAAATCTGCTCCTTGAGTGACATCTTCTGTTACAACAGCTTCTTCTTTCATCTCTGGAGTGCTATCATCAGAGGTAAAATCCAGCTCTAATTCTTTATTATCAGATGAGATACCAAGGTCATCTATGTTGAGTTCAAGGTCTTTATCTGGTTCCGAAACAGTTTTTTCGTCGATAGCAATGTCCAGTTCCGATCCATCATCATATACTTCTTCCGGCTTCATCTCTATATTCTCAGTCTCACCTTTCGTTTGTTCCAGTGCCTCAATACCAAATGCACTATCACTGAGATCGCCGGTCAAAGAGCCTAACACAAAAGGTGGATTAGGCTTAATAGAGAAGATGTTGAGTTTAGTCTTTTCTCTTGTCATATCCTTGCCACACCGAGGGCACGTATCTAAATAATCAAAGGTAATGAATTGGCATTTAGGGCATCTCATAATTGCTCCTTTATAATAGCGATAATTAAGAAACGATCTATTTTGCCTAATCTTATATAACGATTTATTATAATTGTCAAGTAATTTTATTATAATTATATATCTTTAGCACCATTAACCAGCTCACCTTTTTAGATTTTCTCTGATTGCGTGCCTGGCCAGTGTATCACATCTTTCATTTTCAGGGTGCTGAGAGTGCCCTTTAACCCATTGCCATTCTATCTGATGTGATTTACTTACTGTAAGCAATTCCTCCCAAAGATCCCTGTTCAAAACCGGCTTTTTTTGTGAATTTAACCAATTCTTCTTGAGCCATCCATTAATCCAGGTTGTGATTCCTTGATAGACATAATTTGAATCAGTAACTATCCTCACCCGTGAAGGCCTTGTAAGTGTTTTTAGGCCCTCTATTACAGCCATCATTTCCATTCGGTTGTTGGTAGTATTTGGACAATACCCTGATATCTCTTTCTCTTTTTTCCCATATCGTAATAGTATTCCATAGCCGCCTGGACCTGGATTACCAGAGCACGCACCATCGGTAAATATTTCTACTATTTTTCTTTCATCTCTTTCCATATAGCCCTTCCATCCTGTTATTTCTACTTTCTTATCTTATTCCAAACATCGAGAAACAAAGCAGGGTATTGTATATAGTTTCATACCATATCTTTAAGAAACTCTTTAATGTGTTTCCGTTTATATGAAAGTTGTCAGTTGTCAGTTGTTTTTTGCAACGGACTACGGACAGATGACAACGGACTTTCGACTTTTCATCCTTAGTTGTCGCCGATAGGTCATGATAGTTCATTACTCTTCCACGTCCGTTCACGCAACACATTTATTATCTTATCACCAATTTTTTTCCTCATATACAACATGAATATCCTTATCTACTTTTTCTTGTATTCATCCCTGGCTATATTGTATATATAGTCTATAAAGGGTCATATACCCTTTGAGGAGTAGACTATGAATTGGTTATCTATTGTTATAGGCATTTGTATTGGATTTGTGATTGGTCTATTGGTTTCCATTGCATTAAGATTACAACAAGGAAAAACAGCCAAAGAACTTGCCGAAGAATTATTCCATGAAAGTGAGGCACAAAGAAAGGCAAACATGGATGCAATACTTGAAAATATCAAGGCAAGCTTTGGAAATCTCTCCCTTGATGCACTGTCAAAGTCAACCGAAGAATTCCTCAAGTTAGCTAAATCCCGGCTTGAATCAGAAAGAGAAATCAGCCTCAAAGAACTGGATGGAAAAAAAGGCCTGATCGACCAGCAATTGCAGCAGATGACATCCAAACTCGAAAATGTTTCCACAATAATGAAGGAGCTTGAAAAGGATAGAGTAGAAAAATTTGGACAACTTGCAAGTCACCTTAATACCGCTACCCAGCAAACAGCAGCACTTATGCAAACAACCAGTCAACTGCGCGAGGCATTGGCAAGCACAAAGGTGAGAGGTCAGTGGGGAGAAAGAATGGCAGAAGATGTCTTACAGCTGGCGGGTTTTATTGAAAACGTAAATTATCTCAAGGAAAAGACTATTGAAGGGGCTGGATCACGACCAGATTTTACCTTCTTTCTTCCCGGGGACTTAAAACTGAACATGGATGTCAAGTTCCCTCTCACTAATTACATCAAATTTCTTGAAACTGATGTGGAGCCAGAGAAGGTAAAATTTCGAAGCGATTTCTTAAAGGATGTAAAGGCCAGGATTAAAGAAGTTACCTCAAGAGAATACATAAACCCTGAGCAAAACACTTTAGACTATGTGCTGCTGTTTATCCCCAATGAGCAGGTGTATTCCTTTATTCATGAGCAGGATAGTTCAATACTTGATGAGGGATTAAAAAACAGGGTAATTTTTTGCTCACCTATCACACTTTTTACGGTTCTGGCCGTCATCAGGCAGTCTGTAGATAATTTTGCCCTGGAGAGGACATCTAATGAAATACTCTCATTATTTGGTGTATTCAAAAAGCAGTGGGATGAATTTTTAAAAAAGTTCGACGTATTGGGAAAACGGATTGAAGATACGCAAAAAGAATATGAATCACTTGCAACGACAAGGCGTAGGCAACTCGAAAGGCCACTCAACAAAATTGATGATCTAAGAGAGCAGAAGGGAATACTCATCAGCGCTGATGACAATGAATAGAGTGGGCCTAAATATTTTCCATAGCCCCATATGCACCGCGGATTCTGTTTCGAAGTATAAAACAGAGTCTTTCGAGAATCTTAAATCCAAGCTGAAAATTATCGAGCATCATCTCTC
>JAFDHR010000210.1 GCA_019308645.1 Deltaproteobacteria bacterium | reverse complement strand
TATAGGTCTATAAAGAACATGATGATTGTTGCGATCAGAAAAGAGCGTTCGTTTTACATGTTCCCATGTTATTTCTTTGAGATGCAGATTGGGATTAGTAGTAATGTTTGGTTCGTCGTCAAAATGCCATGAACAGTCAAATGAATTCCCATATATAATAAAAATTATTACTACTAAGGCAACGATAGCAAAAATCACCTTACGGCAGTGGGAGATAGATAGTTCGTTATGCGATTCGATTGATTGGTATAACTGTTGCATATCTTTACTTGATGGGTTTAAAGGAATCATAATGTATAAACAGACATAGGTCAAATATTACATTTAACGTAATAGTTCACCTGAAAAAATATCTTGACAAGATTACAGGATAGACAAGATTTCAATCTCCTCTATGCTCTAATGATCGCTTAAAAGCCCCGCTTAATGGCGGGGGTCCCGATGAAACTTCATCGGGACAAATATGGAGGTCCTTTAGAGGTAAATAAGCTCGCTTATTTTCTTCCCAAAGGACATTCCATATGTAACTTTGAAGCGATACCTATAATAGGGGATCAACAGAATGAGGACAATTATCCTGTCATTCCTGTTTATCCTGTCAAAAGATAGCTGAACTGTTACCATTTAACTAATTTTGACAACTTGTTTATTTAAAGCGTTATACATCTCCTTGGTATATAGAGTGGTGCGGGTCTTTCATTAATGGGAAGCAACTTGAAATCATCTCAATCAATGATAGCGGGAAAGCCTGCTGGTATGTGCTACATCAAGGTCTTGATTCTAACACTTGTGGTGGTCTTAATTGTCTCAATAGTGATTCTCTCTTATGTTCCGCCTGTCAGTAAAGATGCACTTGTTCACCACCTGGCTATCCCTAAACTCTATATTAAGCATGGGGGTATATATGAAATCCCATTCATGCCATTCTCATATTATCCGATGAATTTGGATCTCATTTATCTGATCCCTCTATATTTTGGCAATGACATCGTTCCCAAATTTATCCATTTCAGTTTCGCCTTGCTCACGGCCTGGCTCATATTCAATTATCTAAGGCGTCGAATTAATGCTATCTATGCTTTGCTTGGGGTAATCTTTTTCCTTTCTATTCCCATTATTATAAAGCTTTCCATTGCTGTTTACGTTGATTTAGGGCTGATATTTTTTTCTACAGCATCGCTCCTATTGTTGCTTAAATGGATCGAAAATGGTTTTTCTCTAAAACTTTTAATACTATCTGCCTCTTTTTGTGGTCTGGCTATGGGCACAAAATATAATGGCCTAATCACCTTTTTCCTCTTAACGCTTTTTGTTCCATTTCTATATTTAAGACAACAACAAGACAAAAACCCAAACTTTTTGAAGGCTGCCGGATATGGGATACTTTTTCTGTTTATAGCTTTTATCTTTTATTCTCCCTGGATGGTAAGAAATTATTTGTGGACAACCAACCCAATTTTTCCTCTTTATGATCATTGGTTTAATCCACAAAATACCAGTAATAGTCAAACCATCGGTCTTTTTACCTATAGAAGTTTGGTTTATCATGAGACTTGGTGGCAAATGGCGCTTTTGCCGTTAAGAGTTTTCTTTCAAGGGCAGGACGGCAGTCCACAATATTTTGATGGAAGACTTAATCCATTCCTTTTCTTTCTCCCATTTTTTGCCTTTTATGGAATAAGAAGAGAACCTGCAATTATCAGGAATGAGAAAAAGATCATGCTAACTTTTGTGGTTTTGTTTTTTGCCTTTGCCTTTTTCAGTAGCAGCCTGAGGATTCGCTATATCTCTCCGATTATTCCTCCATTAGTTATATTATCTATCTTTGGTCTAAGGAAAATGGTTGACGGAGTAAAGAAGGTAAGCCACCGCTCTTTAAGAAACACTGGCTTAGGTGGCATTGCGTTAATCTTATCCTTAGCGCTCTGGTTGAATGCAAGCTATGTTTTTCATCAATATAGATATGTTAATCCTTTTAATTATCTTGATGGCACCTTGACTCGTGATGAATACATAGAAAAATACCGTTTTGAATATCCGACTCTGAGATATATAAACAAGAATCTTCCCGAGGATACCAGGATATTATTTATTTTTCTGGGCAACAGAGGATATTACTGTAACAGGGAGTATGTTTTTGATATGAAGAATAATACGAGTACCTTACGTCAGCTTGTGAAAAAGTCAGATAAACCTGAAGAGATAGTGGGTGGGCTCAAGGAGATGGGAATTACGCACCTGTTCATTAACGATGATATTTTTGACAGATGGGTGAAAAATAGTTTTACAATTAAGGAGCAGGAATTGCTAAAAGGATTTTTTGAGAAATATGTTAAATTGCTTTATTTCAAGTGGGGATATGGAGTATCTCAATTGGAAAATTTTGATTAGGCCATATGGCAGGATAAAGTGTTGACATAGTCTAATTGACCATATATAATTTAATAGTATAAGAAATCCCATTTCTTAGACATGATAGGCGGCTAAGTTCATAGTATAGAAATCCCATTTTGGACACAGATTTTTTGGATTACGAAATAAAAAATTCTTATCTGCATTTATCTGCGAAGATCTGCGACCTAATTTAACCGATTATGAACCGATTATAACCAGTATTTTTAAGTAATATTGAAGGGGTAGAAGATATGGAGATCTATAATATAACTGAAGCCAAGGCAAAATTATCAGCTATTATAAGCCGTGTCACATTTGTAGGGGAAACGGTAATGATCAGAAGGAAGGGCAAGAATGTTGCAGTGGTGGTGCCATATGAGGATTATTTGAAAAAGTGGGCTGAAACAGGGGGAAATGAAGGATTGTTGTTGGCCAAAGGTGCTTTATCTGACATTGAGGATTTTGATCAATTTATTGAAAGTATTTACGAAGCAAGAGAAAGTTCTACAGACAGAAACGTCGCAGAGGTCTAATGTATTTGTTTGATACAGACTGCCTTAGCAACATTCTGAAGAAGGCCCCATCACCCCTGCTGATAAAAAAGTTGGAATCACTGCCAAAAGACTTACAATTTACAACCTCGATAAATGTTTCTGAAATCTATTTTGGCGCTTATCGTTCAAGGAATCAAGAGAAAATCCTAAAAGCCTATGAAGATAAGGTTTTCCCTAATGTGATCATCCTCCCTTTTGATACAGACAGCGGAAAAATATATGGCCGATTAAAGGCCCTTTTAGAAAAAAGGGGCCTATCAAAAAGTGAACCTGATCTAAGGATTGCCGCCATAGCTATTCAGCACGATATGATTTTAGTCACAGGAAATAAAAGGCATTTCATGAACATTCCTGGGCTGAATATCGAGGACTGGATTAATGCTGATTAGTCAGTATAGTACCTACATCTGTACGCTTGACATATACACCAAGTTGTCTTAGGCTGAAGTGAAGTCCATTGCAGGAGGCAGGATTATGGAAGAGGTTAATGCCCTTAAAATCAGAAACAATTTAGGTGAGATATTGAATAGTGTTGATATCATAATCTTTGCCTATATTTTTGGTTCTTTTGCCAGGAGAGAGGCTTTTTCCGATATAGATATAGGAATTTATGTGGAAGGTGGTTTAACCAAGTCACCTCTGGAAATTGAGTTTGAAATGGAGGATAAAGTTGGAGCTTTAACAGGGTATCCTGTAGATGTTAGAGTCCTGAATAAGGCGCCAACAACATTTGTTTTTCAGGTTATTAAGGATGGGATTCTGATAAAAGATATAAATCTTGACATAAGAAGTGATTTTGAGGGGCTTGTTTTTAAAAAGACACATGATTTCCTTAGGTTTCAAAATGAATATTTAAGAGAGATTTACAATGCCCCAGTTTAATCCAGAGAGAGTAAGGAAAATGGTTTCCTCCATGAGGGTTGCTGAGGCAGAAAGGCGACTGGATGAGACTTTAGAGAGGATGGCCCAAATGTATAAGATTTCTCCAGAAGATGCCTATGAAAAACTTATTAGAAATAGTTACAGAATGCATAGATAACTTTGCAAGAAAAGAAAACACTAACAGGCTTGCAGCTATTATCGGAGGGGAGGCTGTTATTCTGCGTGGCATACCGAGAACAACATTGGATCTTGATATTCTGTTTTTTCTGCATATGGAAGGAATAAGATTACCAATCTTCGTAAATCATTCTTTTTCTTTTTGAGAAAAGCACTGGGAGAACAGTTTGAAGTTAAGGTTTTTGAAGCATCTAAAGATCTGTTTGATCCCCTGAGACATGACCTGATAATAATAACAGATTCAGAAAAACGGTTTAAGAAACTTGATAGTATAGGAAATCCCATTTTTTAGACAGGATAGACAGGATGTTCCGGATATTAAAAAATCTTGTTAATCGTGTTAATCCTGTCAAAAAAGTTCCCCGACATGTCGGGGTTAAGTTCATATATTGATAGCAAATTATGAATGGGAACTCGAAGGGTTTAGGTCCATGCCTTCACCACATGCCGGACTTCATAATGTATATCCAATGCCTTATCTGGCGGGCATGAAACTTATGGCAGGTGGTGCACAAGATGAAGAAGATGTTAGAAACCTCTTTTTGATCATGTCTGATACTGAAAAGGAAAAGGCATGGAAGCTGGCTCGTTTGATAAGGCGAGATAAGCGCCTTTCCAGAATCTTAGCTGAAGGACGACGGAGCGGAAAAATCAATGACGAGTGGCGTGTAAAGGATTTTTAAATCAAAATGAATAAAACAGAAGCCTCAATAATCATCCCTGCATACAATGAGGCTCAAACCATAGGTGATGTTGTTACTAAGATCATAGACCTTTACCCTGATTTTGAGATCATTGTAGTTAATGATGGCTCAACGGATGATACAGCCGCAGTTGCAAAAGATGCCGGCGCCCTTGTGTATAGCCATCCGTATAACATTGGAAACGGTGCTGCTGTAAAAAGTGGTATAAGGTTTGCTTCAGGTAAAATTTTGATATTTATGGACGGAGATGGCCAGCATGATCCCAGAGATATAGAAAAAATGCTTGAATATTTTCCGGACTTCGACATGGTCGTAGGCGCTAGGTTAAAGGGCCATCAAGCCTCGTGGGGACGGGCACTGGCCAACAGAATATACAATTGGCTGGCTTCGTATGTTGCGAAATTCCCCATTAAGGACCTCACCTCCGGATTTCGTGCTGTAAAATCAGATATCGCTCATAATTTCCTATACCTTCTTCCCAACACCTATTCTTACCCTACTACTTTGACGTTGGGTGCTTTAAGAAGCGGGAGGAGTGTAAAATATATTGCTATTAATACTCAAAAGCGAGAAAAGGGAAGGAGCAAGATAAGAATATTCCGAGACGGAATAAGG
>JAFDHR010000209.1 GCA_019308645.1 Deltaproteobacteria bacterium | reverse complement strand
CCTAAACCTTGAAAATATAGATGATGTAACAAATATCTTTCATAACTAAAAAATCATCCGACTTTGTTTTGATGCCAGCTAAAACAACACATATACAAAAAAACCTGTCAACCAATCTTTTCCCCTCTGATACAACAGGGTCTCATGGTTCTTTTAGGTCTGTTACCTTAGTTGATCAGATTGCCAATGCACTAAAAGATGACATATTAATTGGCAGCCTCAAAGGTGGCGATCAACTCCTCGAAGATTCATTAAAAAATAAGTTTGGAATTAGCCGGACTCCTTTAAGGGAGGCCTTTAGGGTTTTAGAGAAAGAAGGCCTTGTTGAGATCCTGCCCAGGAAAGGCACATTTGTAAAAAGAATTAGCAGACAAGACATTAAAGAAAATTTTCCTATAAGAGCTATCTTGGAGGGACTGGCAGCCCGTTTGGCTTATGCCAATCTGACTCAACAGGATATCAATGAAATGGAAGAGGTCCTTGAATATATGAAAGAGGCCGTTCAAAGAAAGGATTTCATTGACTTCGCAAAACATCATCTCAGCTTTCATGAAATTTTTATCAATGCCTCAGGAAACGAAACCTTGATTGCCCTTCTCCACAATCTCCGTATGCATACCTTGTGGCATCGATACACTCATCACTATTATAAAGAAGATTTTAGAAATTCCCTAAAGATCCATCGTCGAATTATAGATCTATTTAAAGAGAAAAAGATATCACAAGAAGAGATAGAAAAGATAGTTCGTCAGCACATAGAGATAGCCCTCGAGCCTTTTTTGACCGCTATGAAAAAACTCGAAGGGAAAACAGCAAAGAAAGAATCTATGTGAACATATAACATTTTCATATTAGGGTTTTGAGTTGAACATCGAAAAAAATTTTGAGGAACCGATTTTAGGTATTTTGGATCGCATACCTGTCATTTCGTTTTACGGGAATACGCGGGGATGGAAATTCGTATTATCCTGGTCTCATCGAATTGCCGGATTAGTTCTTGTCTTATATCTACTGTTTCATATTTACACTCTTTCTCTTCTTTCAAGTCCCTCTCTATTTTCTGCTAAAATGGCTTTTTATAACAATTCTTTCTTTAAATTCCTGGAATGGCTTTTAGCAGTTCCCCTGATATTTCATGCGCTTAATGGAACAAGGCTGATATTATACGAGAGTTTCGGCAAAAGGAATGACCGACAAATGATCCGTTGGTCTTTTACCCTTGGACTTATCTACTTAGTGCTTCTGGGATTCTTTATGATAATAGGGGATCAAAATGCACCTATACTCTTCTTTTGGTTAAATACATTAATCATAAGTATTGTCTTTTGTTACTATCTCTATCAAAAAATCTGGAAGACTCAAAATTCAAGGCTCTGGAAACTCCAGAGGATAAGCGGAGCATTTTTGTTGGTTATGTTGCCAGCCCATATGGCCTTTATGCACATTAATTACTCTGTGGGGCATGAGACAGCAACTGTGATCGCCAGGATGCAGCATTATTCTATTAAAATGCTTGACCTGCTCCTTGTTATCGTTGTTTTGTATCACGCCGCTTTTGGCATTTATTCCATTATTGAAGATTATCTTGAGAACAATGTAGTAAGAAAAGGACTTACAATCATCTTGCTCTTGATCGTAATCTATTTCGGAAATGTTGGTGCAAAGTTTACTCTATTTTGAAAATTTGTATCCCGTGTGTTTTATTTACTCTATTTTTGTTAATAAGGTGTTTCTATATGAACAGCAGATTGCGAATAAATTCTATAAGAAGGTGTGATGCATTGATCATTGGCGCAGGAGGAGCTGGGCTCAGAACAGCCGTTGAGATACTTAACAAAAGACCTGATACAACAATTTCGGCTGTAACTAAGGTTTCGAGCCCCCAAAAATCCCATACTACTACTGCTCAAGGAGGATTTGCCGCTGTAAATCCTAAAGATCCAATTGATAAACCAGTCTACCACATGTTCGACACATGGAAAGGGTCAGACTGCAGCTCTGATCAGAATGTAATCAAAAAAATTGTAGAATCTGCATGGGAGCAAACATTGTGGCTGGATAATCATGGCCTGCATTTTACCAGGAATGAAGAGGGGCGCTTTAGCAAGCGAACATTTGGCGGCCACACCCTGGAATTTGGAGAAGGAGCAAGTGCCTTCAGAGCGGTATTTGAGGCAGACAGAACCGGCAAAGGAATCATGGACACGGTATGGGGAGAAAGTCTGAAAAGAAATGTATCCTTCATAAATCAAAGCATAGCAACAGAACTAATTTTCAAGGATAAGCGCTGTATAGGCGCCATTATTTTTGAAGAGTCAAGGGGTGAATTTACCGCTGTTCTGGCCAAAGCAACAGTCATCAGCACAGGAGGACTTGGCCAGGTATACAAAATAACCACAAACTGCCGGCAGAATACAGGTGATGGATTAGCTCTTGTTTTGCGGGAGGGTTTGCCAGTTATGGATTTAGAGGCTGTCCAGTTTCATCCTACAGGCATAGTGGGCCCGGGAATCCTGGCAAGTGAAGCCCTTAGAGGCGAAGGTGGTTTTCTGCTTAATAAAGATATGGAACGCTTTATGGGGCGGTATGCCCCCAAAATGAAGGACCTTGCGCCACGTGATATGGTTTCTCGGTCTATCGAAACAGAGATACGCGAGGGAAGAGGTGTGATAAATCCCGATTTTAATCTTCCACATGTCTGGCTTGATATAAGACACCTTTCAGATTATGTGCATGATGTCAAGTTACCAGAGGTAACAGGATTTTTTAAGAAATTTGCAGGAATCGACCCCAAAAAAGATCTTTGCCCGGTAAGACCTACCGTCCATTATCATATGGGTGGGGTACCTACCAATGAATTCGGTGAAGCACAAAAAAGTGCAAGTCAGATTGTCCCAGGTCTCTATGCAGTTGGAGAATCTGCCTCTGCCAGTTTCCAGGGATTCAACCGGCTTGGCACCAATTCCCTTTTGGAGCTTTTTACCATGGGCAAATTTGTGGGGGACAGGGTCTCGGAATATCTGGGCGATGCAGACAAACCTGGAGATCTACCAAAAGGTGCTGGCGAAAAAAGCTTTGCCCTGTTTTCAAGATATTTTGAGTCAAAAGGTCGGGAGAATCTTTGGAAAATCCGTGAGACAATGCGCGAATTGATGACGGAAAAAGTTGGCGTTTTTCGCAATGAAAAAGACCTTAATGGGGCAATTAATCAGCTTATAGAGTTCAAGGACAAGTCAGGTCATATAAAACTTTCAGGTTCCTCCCTTATTATGAACCAGGAACTTGTGGACCGCTGGGAATTGGATAATCTTTTAGACGTAGCCATGGTGATTGCCCACGGGGCCTTAAATAGAAAGGAGTCAAGGGGCGCTCACACACGAGAAGATTATCCTGAAAGAAAAGATGAGTTTAATTATCATACCCTTGCATATATGGAGGAATACGGGAAAGTGGTTTTAGGCAAGCGCCCTATTGATATCAGTATCTTTAAAGAAAAGAACAAAGATTATCAACGCTTTGATTTTGTGGCAAGGAAATACTAATGAGTAAACTACATAGTCTTACATTGAAAATACATCGTTATGATCCTGAAGCGAGAAAATCCTGGATCCAGGAATATAATGTAGAGGTTGGTGGAATGCTGAGATTTGTCGATGTTCTTCGAAAAATTAACCAGGAGCAGGATCCCGGCCTTGCCTGGATGTCCTCTTGTGAACATGCCCAGTGCGGTAGCTGTGGTGTTGTTGTAAACGGAAAACCGCTTTTGATGTGTGAGCTTCTTGTACAAAATGCCGCAAAAGAATTTAAGACTGCAACATTTACACTCAAACCCCTGTCAATTGCACCAGTCCTACGTGATTTGATAGTTAATCTGCCACAGGCATACAAGAGAGTTCATAAGGCAAAACCATATATAATTGAACCTGCTGATCCACCACCTGAAGGAGATGAACACAGAATTCCACCTCGGGTTATGGAACCTTATGTTGAGGCCACTCGGTGTATTAATTGTTTTTGTTGCGCTGAGGCCTGTATCAGCAGCCACAGGCATTTTCTGGGTCCAAATGCCATGATGGTTAATATTGTCCGTCTTTTTGACCCAAAGGAAAAGGCTAAAAAGGAGAGGTTTGGTATCCTTTACGGTGATGATGGCGTAGCCCGCTGTCATACGTCTGAGGCATGTTCCTTTGTATGCCCAAAAGAGATTGATGTGGCACATTTCATTGCATTAGGAAAGGAAGCAAAGTTTAGCTGAGGAATATATATAATGCCAGAAAAAGAATTCTCAGGAATATTTCCGTATCTTGTAACACCCCTTGATGAATCAGGTGGCCTCAAAGAAGACGTGCTCCGTGACCTGGTGAACCACCTCATCTCAAAGGGTGTGCACGGTCTGACCCCTTTAGGGAGCACCGGAGAAGGGGCTTATCTGGACTGGCCAATGAAAAAACGTGTCGTGGAAGTAGTAGTAGAGGCTGCTGAGGGGCGTGTGCCAGTAATTGCTGGAGTCAACAATATGACCACCCATGGGGCCGTCCGCGAGGCTGTCGAAACGGAGCGTATTGGCGCAGATGGCATACTTGTGGTCCTGCCGAGCTATTTCCCGGTGAATGACCAAAACCAGGTAGTTGCTCATTTTCGCACTGTTGCACGAGCGGTTTCCTGCCCTGTGACATTATATACTAACCCTAAATTCGCCATGTGGGACTTTACCGTTGAAACCTTGCGACAGCTCGCAGAAGAAGCGAATATCCGCTATCTCAAAGACGCATCCGGGAATATCGGGAAGCTCATGTCTATCGTCACCGCCCTGGGTGATCGCTTTAAGATCTTCAGCGCTACCGCTCATGTGCCCGTATTCGTGCTCATGCTCGGCGGGGTCGGGTGGATGGCTGGCCCGGCATGCTTGATCCCCGAGCAGAGTATTGCCCTCTAT
>JAFDHR010000208.1 GCA_019308645.1 Deltaproteobacteria bacterium | reverse complement strand
CACAAAATTATGTCCAAAGATATATTTCTTCTCTCCACTGTGGCACTTGAAAAACCCAGCACCCTCCATGTGCTTTCCACTCTTCTGTGTCTCGGAGTCATCTATCAGCAAAAAAAGGTTGAACCCAACACAAATGTTCAGATGTTTGAAATGTTTTTCCAGCGCCTTGTTCAATATAGGTTCCATCTCCACAGCCGATGTAATCAGAAAACGGGTCAGATTGCTGCGATCCTTTCTCTCTGCATAAATCGCATTGATTCCTTCAACCGTTTTCTTCTTTTTCTCAGCAACGATCAGCCCAAAGACGTATCTTGTGAAGTGTTTAAACTGAGGAGATGTCATGAATTCTCTAAATGGAGTGAGCATATCTTTAAATTCTTGTGGGATTTCCAGAATCTTCATCTTTTTACCTCCTTGTGAAGGATTCTGGAATATAATTATACTATATTAGAATATAATTATGCAATATTTATAAAATTTAAATATAACAATTTCAGCGATTTATTTCATTTTTACACAAGTTCAGTCACTTATTAACTTTAGGCACTTTTTAAATGTAATATTGACAAATACTTAAATTTATACTAAATGGTAAAACTACAGTAGGTATTTAATTTCACAGGGATTTGATTAATTGAGCTACAAAAAAATAAACAATAAGCTGCCACTTGCCTGGGAAGGAATTCCCTTTATACTTATTGGAATAGTATTGACATCTATACTTTTCATTCTTAATTGGAAATTATTAGCTATTCCTATGGCGGTAGCAAGCTTGTTCACTATCTATTTTTTTCGAGATCCAAAGAGAACACATGCAGATGACGAAAGGGCAATTTTTACGCCAGCAGACGGAACAGTACTATCAATTGAGAATCTACATAATGGAGACTATCGGCTGAAAGATAAGGCAATAAAGATAAGTATATTCATGTCTATCTTTAATGCCCATATAAACAGGATCCCCATTAAAGGAAAAATCTCCCAATTATCCTACCACCCTGGGAAATTTTTTTCAGCTAATAGAGACAAAGCATCTGTCTACAATGAACATAATATTGTAACTTTAGAAACAGATAATAAGAAAAAGATTATCTTTGTTCAAATCGCTGGCCTTGTTGCCAGAAGGATCGCATGTTGGGTTAAAAAAGGAGATTATGTAGAAACAGGTCAGAGATTTGGCCTCATCAGATTCGGGTCACGACTTGAGGTCTATCTTCCGCCTGATTGCGAAATTAAGGTTAAAAAAGGTGAGAAAGTTAAGGCAAGTCAGACAATTATAGGATATCTTAGTGAGACTGAAAACAAAAAATAAATTAAAAAAGAGAAATAAAAAAGGAATATACATCCTTCCAAACCTATTCACCTCCTGTAGCCTATTTGGTGGGTTCTATGCCATCATTGCCGCTATCCAGGGAAGATATGATGCCGCAGCCATTGCTATCCTCATCTCTTCTATATTCGATGGATTAGATGGAAAAATTGCTCGCTATACCAATACAACCAGTCAATTTGGTGCCGAATATGATTCTCTCTCAGATCTAGTTGCATTTGGTGTGGCTCCTGGATTGCTGGCCTTTACGTGGTCTCTGCAATCATTTGGAAGATTTGGCTGGCTGGCTGTCTTTCTGTATGTTATCTGCGGTGCCTTAAGGCTTGCCAGATTCAACATTCAAAAAAACAATCTTGAATCTGATCACTTCAAAGGATTACCTATCCCTGGAGCAGCTATCTTTATTGCTACTCTTGTGCTTTTTATTAGTTCCTTAGATGGCCTTACCGAAAACAAACATATTATTATTATAAGCGCTATTTATCTCCTATCATTTCTTATGGTCAGCACAATTGATTATCTCAGTTTTAAAGAGCTCGAACTTTTTAAGAGAAAGCCCTTTAATGTTCTGGTAGCCACCATACTTCTCTTTACTGTCGTGGCATATAAGCCTGCTTTTATGTTATTCCTTTTCTCTACTATCTATGTGATCTCAGGTCCTTTTCTAACGCTCTATCATCTCACTCATAGATCTACAAAGAGAGCTCATCCTATGATTGATTCCTCTCTCGAGAAAAGTAAAAAGAGTATAAAAAACGAATTATGAAAATTTGGTATATGCTCAATAATTTAAGGAAGGGCATGGGTATCTTTTTTTGTTATGCCCTTCTAACAGGGCGCCTTGCCATGTCGTTTCAAAATTGGGTAATAGCAACTTGGCCTTAGAATCATATGCTCCGTCTATATTATCTCCCGACATGTCGGGAAAACGACAACTAATCTTAAGTTATATTTAAGGCCTGCCCTGGCGCGACTTCCTCGGCAAATATTGCAATATCGATATCATTTATAAGTCCTGGCAATACAGCGTCAGCATTGCTTGTCAGGTCTGGGCCAGGGGCATAAGCAAAAAAAGATACTCATGCCCTAAAAAAGCAGTAAATTTCCACAGGATTTTGAGCAATTACAAAATTTGGGTAATGTCAGTAAATTGTTTCTATCAGACTTGCGTTAACTCATTTTAGCTACTAATAACGTAACTATTCAGCCACCAAGGCACTAAGACCCAAAGGGGAAATAAATATAAATTGAATAACAGAATTTTCTCAGGGTATTATAAAGAATAATTCTATAATCTTTGTGTCTTTGTGTCTTTGTGTCTTTGTGGCAAGATATCTGGGTAGTTACCTAATAATAACTTTAAAACATTATGAGAATAACTGGCGGTATGATCAGGGGCCGCCGGCTGGCAAAAATCAAAGGGGTTACTATACGGCCTACCTCAGATATAGTGAGAGGGTCTATATTTGATATATTGGGCCAGACATTAACTGATTTTAGAGTATTAGATCTATTTGCTGGCACAGGTAGTCTGGGGATAGAATCCCTAAGCAGAGGTGCCAAAAACGCTGTTTTTGTAGATAACTCACACAGGGCCCTTGTTATAATAAAAAATAACCTCATTATGTGCGGCTATGAAGGGCTTTCGATGATTATAAGAGCGAAATTGCCGAATGGTTTGCCCCATATTCAGGATCTTGGGTGTGGTCAATTCGATGTGGTATTTATTGACCCTCCCTATGGAAAAGGATACATTAGGCCCACGATTCATAAATTACTAGATACAAAACTGTTGGCGAAAGATAGCAGGATAATTGTTGAATCATCAAAAAATGCCAATGATCCATTCCCTATCGATCTTTATAACCTTCAGCTAAAACTAACGAAATCGTATGGCTCAACAGTAATAGGTTTTTACTCTAATCATAAGGAAAGATAAAATGGGCAAAATGGCTATATATCCTGGCTCCTTTGATCCTATAACAAACGGCCATCTCAGTATTGTAAGAAGGGCGCATACCATGTTTGATTCTATTACCATTGCCGTTGCCTCCAAACCTATGAAAAAAACCCTTTTTACCCTGGATGAGAGGATAAAATTGATACAGGAATCAATTAAAAACTCTGATGGGATCTTTGTGGAGCCCTTTAATGGCTTACTTGTTGATTATGTAGACGGCAAAAAAACCAATATAATCCTAAGAGGAATGAGAGCCCTCTCAGACTTTGAATATGAATTTCAAATGTCATTGATGAACAGGAAGTTAAACAAAAATATACAAACAATTTTCATGATGACTGACTACAAATGGCTCTATACCAGTTCTACGATAATAAAAGAGGCGGCCAGTTTTGGGGGGGCTATTGGGGGTCTTGTCCCTGATGTTGTCTGCCAGAAACTAAAAGAAAAATTTGGCTTTCAATAATAAAGAATCCAAATCTAGAGGACGTGGTTCTACAAATTAATCCAAACCAGAAAATTAAGGAGGAATATTGCATGACCTTAACCAAAGACAAAATTATAGATAATATTTACAATCAGGTGGGTCTAAGCAAAAACCAATCAAGAAGGGTTGTAGGAAGTTTGTTAGAAATAATCAAGCAAACACTTGCAAAAGAAGAAAATCTCCTCATAAGCGGCTTTGGGAAATTCATTGTCAAAGATAAAGCAGCTCGAAAAGGAAGAAATCCTCAAACCAAAGAAGACCTAAAGTTACGAGCAAGGAAAGTTGTTGTGTTTCGGACCTCTGGTGTTCTCCGGAAAAAAATCAATCATAAGGGCTAAAGCGCTACAATAAAAGTCTCAGAAAATCCAAGATATTTCAATTTATCAACCATTTTATTGGCCCCGGTTAACTCATTGGAAAGGGACACCCTCACCCTGTAAAGAGTTTTTTCTTGAGGCGACACATACGTTGTGATAGTAACATAACTAAAGATAACTCTAAGGCGATCTACTAATCTTAGCGCATTATCTTTATTTTCAAAGGCGCCAACCTGTATAGTAAACTTCCCTTTCCTAAAATCCACTGCCTCTACGAGTGGCACATAGTCATTACCTGATTTAATCTGTCCAATCTTCCTTGATAAGGCAACCAGACGTACTTTTGCTACTCCTGGGCCAACCAATCCTATCTGTCTACCAGCACCATACGATAGATCAATAATCCTCCCTTTAACAAAAGGGCCTCTATCGTTAATCCTCACGATAACCTCTCTGCGATTCGCTAAATTCACTACGTTTACATATGTTCCAAAGGGTAATGTTTTATGGGCGGCAGTCTTACCATGCATATTATACGTCTCACCATTGGAAGTTTTCTTTCCATGAAAATCCTTTCCATACCATGAAGCCATGCCTTCCTGAACAAACCCTTCTCCATTCAGAAGAGGATAATATACTACCCCGTTTACCGAATATGATTTAGGTACGCGGCCATCTATTGTTTTCGGCAATACTATAGCCGGTTTTTTATAACTGCTAACTTTTATCAGTTTTTTGCTACCAGCACAGCCAAAAATACCTATAATAATAAGGAAAGAAATAAATTTTTTCATGATTCACTGGATACTTGAAACTGGATATTAGAGTTTCAAGTTTCAAGTTTCAAGCAATCAACAGTTTTTCCACTCAGGAGTCCTTTTCTCTAAAAATGCCTTTAATCCTTCCTGGGCATCGGTTGTCTTCATTAATTCATTTAAATATATCTCTTCAATAACCTTTAATGAAGGTTCAAAGTCATCTCTCAAACCAGCTTTTATAGTCTTTTTTGTAATGCTTACAACCTTAGCACTAAGAGATAGATAAGGCTTAATGAATTCATCAGTTTCCTGAGGTAAATCGCCTTTTGGAACTACCTTGTTTATGAGTCCCATACCCATTGACTCCTGTGCAGAGACAATCCGGCCTGAAAGAATCAAATCCATAGCAGCCTTTCTTCCAATAATCCGTGGCATTATCTGGGCAGCAATCGGGGGAAGTACACCCACCTGGATCTCAGGCTGTCCAAATTTTGCTGTATCATCTGCAATTACCAGATCGCAAAAAACCGCCAGCTCACACCCCCCACCTAAACAAGATCCGTAGACAGAAGCTACAGTAACCGCACCTAATTGATCCATCAGTCGAAACATGCCATGGAAGCTCTCTATCATCTTAGGCACCAAATCACCCATATGCTCACCTACGTCCACACCGGCGGAAAAACATTTTCCCTCTGTATTAAATAGAACTACCTTAAGATCCCTCTTTTCTATCCAATCTTTAAGTATATCATTTATTTCATTCATCATTTCAATATTAAGAACATTCACAGGAGGCCTGTTAAGGGTAATCGTTCCCAGTCCCCCTTCAATGCGGACATTAATATTTTTATAGGACATCTTTTTCTCCTTTCTAAGGTATCTATAATAAACCTTATTAGTTAGTCCAAAAACCCTTTTCAGTAATCCACCTTATGGGTTTAGTAATCATCTTTATACTTAAAATTGCACGTCAGTTCAACTGCGGATTTACATGCCTTTAGATATCTATTTAGCATCTAATTCTCAAAGAAAAAATCCAGAAGTCGCCTTCTGGATTTTTTCTTTTACCATTTCTACTATCTATTGTTTTTATCTATTCTTTGGGGGTTCCCATCACTTCCGCGAACATATCCATATCCCAGGTTTTCATATCAGCGATGTTCTGGCGGAATTTGATAAAGTCGATGGTATCTTTACCAGTGATCCTCTTGGTGTTGAAGGCCCCAAAGCCTAAAAATGCCTCACCGCTCATATTAGCAGCCAGCCAGTGCCTGTTGTAGTTCTTGGAGTAATCCCAGAAGAACTTCTTTTTAGCACGAACACTGTCAACGGACTTGATCAGGCATGCAGGGAAGAGGTTTGCAAATGTCCACACAATCTTATCAACTTCTTTGTCCAGC
>JAFDHR010000207.1 GCA_019308645.1 Deltaproteobacteria bacterium | reverse complement strand
TGTAGTTCCCATTGGGACCCCGCTATGCGGGATTTTAAGCGATTCTCTCCAAAGAATATTTCTCAGCGTTCTTAGCGTCTCTAACGATCCCGATAAATCGGGAGAGTGGGCGGTTAGTTAATAAAATCCTGAACATCCCTGGCCCAGACCTGGCTTATAGGCTTAATAGGATGATCCGAACACGTAGCATGCTATAGATTTAACAGGATGATTCAAGCATGTCGCGCCAGGGCAGGCCCGTCTATCCCTGGCCCAGACCCGCCTGCCGTCCGGCGGGCAGGCTTACGGAATTTCTCTATTAACTCCTTTGTTACTTCTTCGACGCTATTTTTTCCATCCAGTTCCAGAATGGCCGGGACACCGCTCTTATCTGATAAATTCCTGTAATATTTTACCGCTGCAATGGTGCCATTTTCTCCATCGTAATAGATATCATGTCTCTTATCGATTGCTACTTCATTCTGATCATCGTCCCGCTTCTTTAACTCTCCACCGCATATTCGACATTTATCGCCATCTGGTTTGATAGCTTCAATATTTATATTATTTGGGTGGTTATTATCATTTACACAAAGTCTTCTGCCCATAATCCTCTTTTTCGCTATCTCTCTATCCAGGATAATTTCAATGAGAACATCTGTATCAATGCCTGCACGCATCAATGCCTCATTCAACTTAACAGCCTGATTAAGGTTTCGTGGAAAACCATCTAAAAGCCAGCCATTAATACAGTCTTCCTCTTTAAGCCTATTAAGAACCATTGGTATGGTTATTTCATCAGAAACCAATTCTCCTCTATCTATAGAGGACTTGGCCATTTTCCCTAATTCTGTGCCTTTTGATATATTCTCCCTAAATATCACACCTGTTTCAATATGTGGTATTTTTAATCTTTCTTTTATAATTGCCCCCTGGGTACCTTTCCCACTTCCGTTAGGACCAAAAAAGAGTATGTTCATTGTTTATTCTCCTTTCAAGACATTGAGTAAAAAATCTGGAAACCGGACTATTTTATTGTCTCTATCCAGACAGGCATGGATTGTATAGCCCCATACAACTAAGTCCTCTCCTTTATAAATGGCATAATCAAATCTACTACTTGCCTTTTTCACAAAACCAATCATGGTTTCAATTGTCAATAAATCGTCATATAGGGCAGGCTTAACGTATTTTAGGTAACTCTCTGTTGTCGGTAGAAAAAACCCTCTACCTTCAACCTGCCTGTATGTCAAACCGGCCTCCCTTAATAGCTCTGTCCTCCCTATCTCGAAAAATTTGAGATAATTTGCATAATAGACTATAGCCATTGAGTCACAATCACCATAAATAACCCGGTAATAGGTAACATTCTTTGCTTGTTGCTGGTTGTTCATTGCTCGTTTAAACTGATTAGTTCGTTTTAATAATTTTATATAGATCGATGGAAATCCCTCTATTTCTCACTCTACCATTCCTATATATGGTGATCGTATAATCCAACTACATCAAAACAAGGATAAAAGCCAGCATAAATTGGCGTAGAGCAGAGAGCATTTTTTCGAATTGAAGCGGTTAGAAATAGGTGTCAGGGGTATGTAAAACCGCTTATCAATATTATCCGTCTTGCTTCTCTCAATTTTTCTGGAGAGAAGGCCTGTAAATATGAGAGGTCTTTCAATATTTACCTGATGGGCAATAACCGGCTCTGTTGCCCAGTACTGGCTTCCCTGATAATCCCCTCTGAACTTATATGTCCCTTCAGGGAGCTTGAAGTTTACCCTGATGTGATCGGGGGATACCCACACCCAAAAAAGAAAAAAAGCAGTTAAATTAAAAAGCTTCAACTGCTTTTTTCTATTACTCTATTAATCGTCTATTGAATTATTTAAGCCCGCCCCTCTTTTCAACATTACCTCTCCACTTAAGTTTTACTCCACCTTCCACCACACAGGTTTTAGTTGCTACATCCCAGATCGTTTGCTTTCTTTCTTTTGTAGGTGATGCCTTAAGTGTATATAAGGAAAATATTAAATAAGATAAAGCCAATATAATATTAAAACTGAAAAAAGGAAAAACTAAGATAGTAACTAATCCAGCCCTTACCAAAGCATACCGAAACTTGAAAAAATATCCATGGGAAGAAATTACCTTAATACCAAAAAAATTTGCGCCTATTGTCTGCCCCTTCACTTTGAGGAAAAAGAAAGTAAAATAAAAAATTGAGAAAAAGATACCAAATATTAATCCCCATATCCTTGGGTTCTCGATATTTACTGTCAAGGGAATAGTAAAACATATAGAAGTGGAGTAAATAATAATTACATCGATAATAAAAGCGAATATCCTTTTGTATAATTTTGCAAAAACAATGGAATCTACATTACGATTTTCTTTTATAGGAAAATGATTTATCTCATCCATAAAAGCCCCCTGGTCGTTTTGATGTTGGTTATGTAAATATCTTCAAGATATTATTCCCATCACCTATTACTAACCGCACTACCACTCCCAAATATGATCGTCAGATAATGTAAGTACATCAGAACAAGGATAAAGGCCAGCATAAGTTGGCATATTTGGAGAGAAGGCTTGTAGATATGATAGATCTTTCATTTAAGGACACTCCCATTCATAATACTCTAAAACGCTAACAAATCTGGGACACATCCAATGTGAAGTCTCATGACAGCCTCCCAAGTCACTAAAATATCCATCAATACAATTTCCCAGATCCGTAATTTCTTGATTAATATAGCACTGTTCACATGAAATTAGTTTCTTACAACAACCCCCTTTACTAATGTTTCCCACAAGCATAAAAATTTGGAACCGAGCCACTAAGTCCGCAATAATGTCCTTTCAAAACCCACTGTCCTGTCGTGCATCTTACATATCCCGTAGCTGTTTGACCACAATCATCTATTACTGTTATGGTGGCTGCTCTACAAGCTGTGTCGTCAGCATAAAGGGTGTTGGATAACCCTTGTGTTTCAGTCTCTGCCAGGCTAAATCCTTTTCCGCTTACCGACCATGTGTAAGGTGGGGTTCCTCCAATAACACTTATCTCTACAGTACTGTTTCGGTCTATGTCCTCTGGGTTATTGGGGTTATATTGAAATTCAGGGAACCAATCCGGAGGGTAAATGATCTCGGGTGGCCATAAAGATGGGGTAAGATCGGCTTCTTGGTCAGGCCCAATTAATAAGTTAGAGAAAACGCCCAAGACACATGCGATTGGTGTAGCTATAACCGCACCGGCTAAGTTTACTGAATATCCTGTTGCTCCGATACTCAATCCGGCAGCGCCCACTGTTCCTAATATGGTTCCAGTCACAAGCCCGATGCCAGCGCCTTTTCCAGTGGCCCAAAGCTTTTCCTCAGTGGAGGCATTGGGGTCCTCTAATTTCTTGGTAATCAATCCGCTGCTCGCCCCACCAAATATACCTCCAACGATCCCCCCAACTATAGCTCCCACCTTGGGAGAAAAGCCAAAGGCACCAACTCCGCCTGCAATACCACCTACGATTCCTCCAGCTGCTCCTCCAACAACACCTGCCCAAATATTACCGGCCTGTGCCCCTGCGACGAAACCTGCAATGCCCCCCGATATGGCACCGATTGCCGCTCCTGCAAGCCCAAACTGCCCACTTGGATCTGCGAGATTAACCGGATTATTCATACAATATGCATACATATTTATCCCTCCTCTTAAACCTATCTGATCAGGTTCAACATACCCCCCTATCCTTGGATGATAGTCTCTGAAGTAGTTGTAATGGAATCCAGTCTCTTTGTCAAAGTACTGGCCTGGTAATCTGAAATTATTGACCACACTTGAGCTGGGATTCACTTCAGCATCACCAAAAGGCCTATAAGACGCCTCCCAGACCACAGTCCCATTTGAATCCGTCATAATTTGCGGTGTTCCCAGATGGTCATTGAGGTAATAGTATGTGGCATTATCACTGGTATTAACCTTAGCCAGCCTGCTGTTACCCATATAGATATACTCAGAGGTAAAGGTGCCGTCAGATAAGCTCTCTGCTATTAGATTGCCATTTAGATCATAATGGAAGATGGTAGTGACACCATCTGCCTGTTTAATAACCCTCTGACCCAGACCGTTGTACGTGTATTCTCCTAATATGTTTCCATTCTCTTCAACCCTGATAAGTCTGTTATTCTGGTTGTAGATAAAAGTCCTGCTTCCTATACCAGTGGTGTTACCATTGGCATCGTACGCAAAGGTAGCTGAATTAGGACCGGCTATCTCATCGAGCTTATTGGTGCCGGAGGTATAGGTGTAGGTCTCGGTCTGATCATTTACTGTTCTTTCAAGACGATTTCCCACCTGATCGTAAGCATAGCTGATGGTTCCGTAGTGTCCTCCGGTCTCAATAAGCTGGTTCAGGGCATCATAGGTGAAGTTCTGGTTTTTCCAGGACTGGTTAGTCACATTAATGGAAGTTATATTACCATTGGCATCATAGCCATAGCTCCTTTCTGTCTCAGCGCCAGGATTTGCAACTGTCATGCGGTAGAGTTCATCAAAGACATTGTTTACACTGCTTCCTCCCATATCCATCCCAGCGGAAGGCCCAAATGGGAGATAGGAGAGGTTATTGAGAAGCGTGGTGGTATCCCCATTATGGGTGGTAGAAACACCTGCTATCTTCCCTGAACTGTTCCTGGAATAGGTAACACTTCTTCCGGTGGGATATGTGATGGCGGTTAACCTGTTTCCAGGGGTGTAGGCATGGGTGAGTGTAAAGTCATGGCTATTAATGGTGCTGGTCTTCTCTATTAATCTCCCCCTATTATTATAGGAAAAGGTGATGCTGCCTGAAGGATCAGTCATGCCAGCAAGGCGTCCCATACCGTATGCACCTGTATCATAGGTATAGGTGATGTCCTGATTAGGCTCTGGAAAATGTGTTGCTGTTAAACGCTTGACGGTGTCATAGGTATAATTGACTGTGATTCCTTTTGCATAGGTCTTTTGGATAGGGTTCCCTGCCTCATCGTATACGTAGGTCACTGTGCCGGTATCAGGCGAAGTAGTTGAGAGTAGTCTTCCCATATCATCATAGAGGTATGTGGTTGTATGTGATTCGGCATCGGTAACCGTTTTTAGGTTGCCGTGGCCGTCATAGGTGTATGAGGTTACCGCAGTGCCCGGCTGGGTGACCGTGATGAGACGGTTTAAGGGATCGTAGGCATAGCTGGTGGTATTAGCATTGGGGTCTGTCACTGAGGCTACGTTTCCTTCAAGGTCATATTCGTACTGGGTAAAGGATTTATCCGGGTTGATCTCCTTATAGAGTTTTCCTGGCATGGTATGGGCAGGGTCCTGATAAAGGTAGCGTTTCCAGTTAGTGCGGCTGTCTGAAGGATCATAAAAACTCTTTTCAATCATGTTGCCCTGTGCGTCATAAAAGTAGGAGATATAGTTACCTGCATGATCCGTGCGCCTGGATAATCTACCATAGACAGAATCATATTCAAAGCTGCTAATAACTCCGTCTTCATCTGTTCGTGTGGCAGGAAGACCTGCTGTAGTGTATATGACAGAGCTGCTGCTTTCACCGGCGTTGTTGGTGATGAGCGTAACCCTACCCCTACCGTCATAGGTAAAGCTCTTTGACTGGTTGTTTACATCGGTAACAAGACCAACCTGTCCTGCAGCATCATAGTTTGAGAAACTGGTGGCCCCGATGAGTGGCCTGGTGATGGACAGAAGATCCCCAGTTGTGGGATCATTGGTAAAGAAGGTGGTATCCCCATTCTCTGGTAAAGGCCCATCAATGGAGAGTACTTGGCCCTTACTGTTGTAGGTGAATGTCGTAATGTATTCATAGGAGACAATTGTGTTAGAGGCATCCTTTGTAAAGCCTTTCTCAATGATACGGCAGACAAGCGCAGTGGGATTTTCATTAGGAATGGTATCATAATCATTATCATAATCCCAGATGGTCTCTTTGTTGCCGCTTCCCAGCACGCTTGGCTCTGTCCTGGTCAATGGTACATTCATGTCCGGGTGATAGGTGAAGGTGATTGTCCTTTCTTCAGGAGTAGTATAGGCAAGCCTTATTGTCCCTGGGTTTCCTTTTGTATCATAATTCTGGTACTGATTGATAGTGCCACCTGCATATTCCACCTCAATGGGTCTCATGCTTTCATCATAGATCCATGAGACCGCATTGCTGATGCTGTAGGGAGCACCGCCTGCGCCGCCAGGGCCGTTGATCACGGCAGTGACCCTCTTTCGGCCTGATACCTCGTCCAGGAAGTACTCCCGGAGCTTTCCGTATGCATCGGTCACGTTTACCTGGGTCCCTGTTTCATAGACGATGCTGACTCCTTTCCCGTCCACGCTGAAGTTACCTATGGCCCTGTCCTGGGCATCGTAGGCCCAGGTGTTGAGGAGATGTCCTGATTTGTTTTTCTTTTCCGTAAGGTTGTGTATATCATGTGAGTCCGTGTAGCTGTAGGTAAAGCCCGAATTATCGGCATAGGTAACTGAGATGAGGTTCTCATAGTCATCATAGCCATAGGTTACCCAGATACCGGGGAATGGTACTGCATCGGTAAGAGGGCCGGATATAGATTCCATAAGATTATTAACATTATAGATAAGGGTTAGGGCACGACCGGTAGAGGTATCCGTAACAGTTTCCAGACAATCATTGGTGTCATAAGCGAGTTCCAGGCGGTTTCCTGCTGCATCGTCCATCCATGTGAGCTGCCCAGAGGCTGAAAAAGCGTATTTAGTCCCGTCCAGTAGATACCAGACATAGCCACCTGCCTCTGCCCTAACATGGCTTCGCTCATTAAATACGCCTGCATATAGTCCGGCTCCAGCCATCTCAAAATAGTGTGCCCTGCCTGTCTGATCCACAATCTTGACATAGGTGTTGCTCCCCACCACAAAGCCGGGATCAAGGGATACCTCATATGTATGAGTCCAGCCGTAGCCCATGGAGCCAAGCATATCGGAGCAGCTATTATAGGTAGTCTGAAGGAAAAGCCCCAGGCGGTGTGGGGATGGAAACTGCAGATCAGAACGGGACTCAATGGTATTTCCGTTCAGGACCCGTATCGTTTCACCAACAAGGCCGCCTCCTCCCTGCTGCTCATCCGTATCAAGCCCGTGGTCCACATCGTCAGGAGGGGCAATGACAGTCACCATGGCAGAATCCGTTGCCGTGCCTCCAGGCCCTGTAGCTGTGATGGTGTAAGCAGTGGTCACGGTGGGCGTGACCGTGGTGGTGCCGCTTAGTTCAACACTGCCGATACCCTGATCGATACTTACGGAATCAGCATTTGTGGAAGTCCATGTCAGGGTGGCGGAGTCACCAACCTGAATGGTAGCAGGATCAGCTCTTATGGTTACTGTGGGTGCGAAAAAGAATACTGTAAAACTTTCTGTTGCTGTGCCACCAGGGCCCGTGGCTGTGATGGTATAGGTAGTTGTCTCGGTGGGTGATACAGTGGTGGAACCGTTTGGATTAACGTTGCCTATATTAAGTTCTATAATACATGAATCAGCATTGGTGGAAGTCCACGTCAGAGTGGAGGACTCACCAATATGGATGGTCCCAGGATCGGCACCTATGCTTACAGTGGGAGGCAGGTGGGTAAGACTTTCAGTAGTTGTGCCTCCTTCTCCTGTGGCGGTAAGGGTATATGTGGTAGTCTGCTGGGGTGAAACGGAAAGAGAGCCGTTTTCTTCTACAGATCCAACGCTCTGGTCAATACTCACAGTGTCGGCATTGGTGGTAGTCCATGTTAGTGTAGATGATTCTCCAAGTTTGATTGAGGCAGGATCTGCAGAAAATGTGACCTCAGGTGGTGGGATGGTGCTCTTTTTTCTCACCTCTATGGTGATGGAAGCCCCCCGTTGTCCTCTCAAAAATACCATCAAACGGTTTCTGGATTTCAGTGAGATATCTTTTTCAAAGACAGTGTCATCTCCAACCAGGAACTTCCTGAGCCGAATAATCCTCCGGTTGAGAATGACGAATCCTCCCCGGATTTTCTTGTTTGGCGTATTCTTTGTAATGGTAATGACCCCATCTCCGGGATCATCTGCGTTGAATTTATGGAAGGAAAGGTGGATATGCCACCATTTGATTTTTAGTTCCTTTGGCCCGAATATGGTCTGATCGCTTGGATAAGCTGGTGAAGATATGGCAGAAAAGATAAATAAGACAGCTAAAAGATAGAAAAGTTTTCTTGATATGGTTCCCATAATTTTCCTCCTTAATCATTTGTCTTATCATTCGCCCCTTTTTATCTCCTTAAATTTCTTAGTAGCCTCTTTAATGATGTCGCATTGTAAATAAAAACCCCAACCTCCAGAGAATGGTTTTTTGCCTATTTTCTTCATCTCACGGCTCTTTAAGTTAAACACATACCATATTGACCTGCCAAAGTCGTAAACATCGCAAAACAATACCTCATCACTCCAGGGGCTTAAATCCTGCACGTAGAATGGTGCGGGCGATTTTTCCGGCCTTTTGATGATCACCTTTTCTATCTGTAATAATTTACGGCCTTTCCTTTTAAAGATGAAGAGCTTTTCCTTTTCGTCCCGGTCCCTGAAATCGCTTCCAAAAAAAAGGACCATGTCATCTTTCAAGAAAATATCCTCTCCCCAATCTACCTTCACTTTTACAAGGGGGAAATCCGGCCTTTCAATGGAATAGATCGCAACTCCAATCGAAGTGCGCTTGTCGACAGGAGAGTGTATAGGTTTCATGAAATATTCCCCAGAGGGATCAGCTCTGTAATCGGCTATGAATGGTGGTTCCTCACTCATTCCGTTTTTATAGTAAACCCGCCCCTTATCAAGCCATGCAATAGCCTGGTTTTCATCATTAAACCATGCCGCATAACCAGGCACATATAGCTCCTTGATGGTACCATCACACGTTACAACAATACCCTTTCTTTTATACCATTCAACAAACCTGAGCGCCGTGCCGTCTGAGTTTCTTGTGATGTCCCCAACACTTTTTATTGTGTAATCCGGATATCCTATCTTTTTTAAAAAACGTGAGATCTCTTTACAACTATAAAGATAAAGGCCTTTTCCATCCGGTCTGCTTTTAGCGCCCATAGCAAATGATATGTTGTAAGATAACATTGTCAAACCAATAGCAATTGACACAATAAAATGCCACAAATTTATTGAATGATAATTGGTTGATTTTTGAAGAAAGTGTTCATCCATGATTTATCCTCCTGCATTTATTTGTCAACAGGGAACGGGCATAAATAAATAAGTCTGTTTACTGACCCCGTTTACGTTTACACCCC
>JAFDHR010000206.1 GCA_019308645.1 Deltaproteobacteria bacterium | reverse complement strand
GAGGTTTGATCTCCTCCTCACCCCCACCATGCCGACAGAGGCCTTTGCTGCGAAAGGCCCTCCTCCAGCTGAAATTGATGGACATCCTATCCCGCTTCTTGGGGCTGTCGCCTTTACATATCCCTTTAATTTATCCGGTCACCCTGCTGCAACTGTCCCTGCAGGTCTCACAACAAATGGCCTTCCAGCAGGTCTTCAGATCATTGGTCCGCGCCAAAGAGATGATTTAGTGCTCCAGGCATCTTATGCCTATGAACAGATGAGACCATGGGACAATCACTGGCCAAGTATAGGATAGATGTAACATTTTAGCTCTTTGAAAACTCCCCCTGGCCTTTATTAAAGGCAACATAGTTATCCTTGGTGAGACACATGAGCATGGAGATGTCTTTTTTTACATCATGCCCTCTAACAGGGGGCCTCAGCGTGCCGCTTCAAAACCATGTGCACAAGCAACTCGTCATTGTCTTCTAGGGACTTTGTCCGTGTGCACTGGTTTGAAGCGGCCTACTGGCTCGTCTTTGTGAGGGCATGGTAAAAAAAGACATCCCCATGCTCATTCACCAGGTAATTTCAAAGAGCTAAAATGTTACGGATAGATTATTATATCTTCATCAAGGAGAGGTTTTAATGGATTTAAAATTACTTCTAACGGTATTTTCGACGATATTCATCGCTGAGCTGGGAGATAAAACTCAAATTGCAACGCTCCTGTATGCGTCGGGGTCAACAAACAGCAAGCTTACAGTATTTCTTGGATCGGCTTGTGCCCTTATTACAGCATCAGGGATTGCCCAGTATGTAAACTCCAAATATCTCTCGTGGGTAGCGGGTTTTGGGTTTATTTGCGTAGGCATCTGGACAATTATCAAGGCATAGTGCGCTGAGGAAAGTCGAAATACCTGAACATCTCTCAACTTGATCTATGTTTGAACTAATGAGCATAAAGATTTTCCCCTTGTATTGTAGTACAACATCCTATCAGTGTATCGGTATTATTAAATGAAATTATTATTGTGCCTTTTGGGGCTTGTCCTTATTCTTGAGGGATTACCGTATCTGGCATTTCCCGATAAGATGAAAAAGTGGCTACAACAAATCCAGCAGGTGCCTGATAATCAATTACGAATAATCGGTTTTCTGGCCATGTGTTTCGGACTTCTCTTGACTTATATCTTTAGGTAGTTAATATCTTAATAATTTCCCTATTACAGATATATTGTATCTGCTCAATAATTTAAGGAAGGGCATGGGTGTCTTTTTTTGTTATGCCCTTCTTAATAGGGCGCCTTGCCATGTCATTTCAAAATTGGGTAATAGCAACTTGGCCTTAGAATCATATGATCCGTCTATATTACCCAATTTTGAAATGACAACTAAGCTTAGCTTTATTTAAGGGCATAAGCAAAAAAAGATACCCATGCCCTAAAAAAGCAGTAAATTTAAATCCACAAGGTATTGAGCAATTACGATATATTCAATCATTTGGTTGAGAAATTTGGGAAAAAAATGATAAAAGGAGCAGGTAAAGCACGAATGTATTCCTTGGAAAATTATGCCTATGACCTCCCTGCTGAATTAATTGCCCAAGAGCCAGCCCGGGAAAGGGATGGATCACGTCTTCTCTGTGTACAAAGGGCTACGGGAGACATCTCCGACTCTTATTTTTTTGATCTCCCTTCATTCCTCAGAGAGGGCGACCTGTTGGTTGTAAATGACGCCAGGGTGACACCAGCGAGATTGTATGGCCAAAAGGAGACTGGGGGGAGAGTAGAAATTCTGGTTCTTGATCATCCTGCCAGGCCACCAAAAAATGACCAGGAAACCCGCTGGTGCCTTGTAAAGGCATCAAAAAGGCCAAAAACAGGAGGTACTCTACTATTTCCAGACGGCCTGATAGCTGTTGTGAAAAGACTCGGTGAACATGGGATGGTCCAGCTCAGATTTGAGGGTAAACACAGCCTTAATTATGTATTGAAAAAAAGAGGTTGCCTTCCACTGCCTCCTTATATTAAAAGAGACAACAATGATAGACAATCAGATGAAGATAGGGAAAGATACCAGACTATATTCTCCCGTTTTTCAGGAGCAATTGCAGCACCTACAGCGGGTCTTCATTTTACCCATGAATTGCTTGAGTCTCTTCAATCCCGGGGTATAGATATAGTCAGCATAACACTTCTGGTTGGGCATGATACCTTTAAACCTGTTAGGGTAAAGGACATCAGAGAACATCGCTTAGGGAAAGAGGCATATTTTGTAGGGCATCATTCTGCAAAGTCTATTGATAGAGCAAAAAAAGAGGGAAGAAGAATTATTGCCGTGGGTACCACAGTTGTGAGGACCCTGGAAACAATATTTCAAAGAAAAGGAAAAATAGTAACTGATTCTGGAACTACTGATCTGTTGATCTATCCGGGATTTAAATTTCAGGTCATTGATACCCTTATAACAAACTTTCATTTACCACGCTCTTCACTTTTTTTTCTGATCGCAGCCTTTGCAGGGCTTGATTTGACTACAAAGGCCTATCAGTGGGCAGTAAAAAACAAGTACAGATTTTACAGCTACGGGGATGCAATGCTAATAAATTAGAACACAGATTTTCGCCGATATCCGCAGATATTTATTCTATTAGCTTTTATATTTAAAATCTTTACAACCTGCGTTCATCTGCGTCCAAAAAGGGAATTGCTATCCGATTAAATCAAAAAGGGAATCAATGCCTTGGAATTCAGGGTTTTAAAAAGCTGCACATCAAGCAAGGCCAGGCTTGGAGAAATAGTAACAGATCATGGCAGACTTGAAACCCCAGTATTTATGCCCGTTGGGACTTCAGCGGCCATTAAAGGTGTTTCGCCTGGAGAGGCAAAGGATGCAGGGGTTGAAATAGTCCTGGCAAATACATATCATTTGTACCTTAGGCCAGGCCATAAAGTTATAGAGAATATCGGCGGCCTTCACCGCTTTATGAACTGGTCAGGGCCAATTTTGACTGATAGTGGAGGATTTCAGGTATACAGCCTTTCAAAACTGAGGACAATATCGTCTGATGGGGTTACCTTTAGGTCACATTTAGATGGTTCAACCCATTTTCTTGGTCCTGAGAAGGTTATGGAAATCCAGAGGTCCCTTGGGGCAGACATCATCATGACCTTTGATGAATGCACACCCTCTGGTGCTGACCATGATTATGTCCGTGCCTCAGTTAAACTTACTGAACAATGGGCCCGGCAATGTCTTGAGGAAGGAAAAAAAAACGGGCAAGCCCTTTTTGGAATTGTTCAGGGTGGAGTGTATCCTGAACTGCGTGAAATTAGTGCCAAAGGCCTTGTAAGTATGGGATTTGACGGCTATGCCTTAGGCGGTTTATCCGTCGGAGAAGATAAACATACAAGAGAGCGAGTGATTAAGACAACAATGGAATTTCTCCCAAAAGAAAAACCAACATACCTTATGGGAGTAGGGACACCTGAGGACATAATCGAATCGGTTAAAATGGGTGTGGACATGTTTGATTGTGTATTGCCTACTCGCAATGCCAGAAATGGTATGCTATTTACTAATAAGGGAAAGCTTGTAATAAAGAATGCACGCTATGCACAAGACAGCTCCCCTATTGAAGAGGGGTGTGGATGTTATACCTGCTCTCATTACTCACGGGCCTATTTAAGGCACCTCTTTATTTCAAAGGAAATACTTTCCTTTAGATTAAATACAATTCATAATCTCTATTATTACACGCATCTAATAAAAGAGATACGGCAGGCCATACGAGATGATAGACTGGCTGAGTTTAGCCACGGTTTTTATAGAAGGGAAACAGAATCGTTATAAATCGTAATTACGCAGGTATCTTGCCACAAAGGCACCAAGGCACCAAGATTATAGAATTATTCATTATAATAGCCTTTTTGTGTCTTTGTGTCTTGGTGGCTAAATAGTTACAATAAACCTTAAAGAGAAATGGAGGGAGATACATGTTTAATTTAGTTTACGCTATGGGTACTGGAGGTTCAGGAGGAGGAGCAGGAGGAAGTGGTGGTCTGGGGGCATTTTTACCTCTGATCATTATATTTGCTATTTTTTACTTTCTCTTAATCAGACCCCAGCAAAAAAAGTCAAAACAGCATAAACAGCTTTTAGCCGACCTGAAAAAAGGGGATAAAATAGTGAGTTCCGGGGGTTTACACGGTATTATCACTGGTTTGGCTGACGATGTAGCTACTGTTGAAATATCCCCAAAAGTCAGGGTCAAGATTACAAGAGGCTCCATAGCGGGGGTGATCAGAAAATCAGAGAGTGCAACCTAAGGAGTAAATCGTGTCAAAAAAATTACAGTGGCGTGGATTACTGATTCTCATTGTTGTTGTTGTTGCATTGATCTACCTGACCCCATCTCTTAGTAAGACCTTACCCTCTTGGTGGCCTAATATACTACCTGAGGAGAAGATCCATCTTGGACTTGATCTGAAAGGTGGGATACATCTTGTTTTAGAGGTTCAGACCAAGAGGGCCGTGGAAAGTCACCTTGAGAGGACGATTGAGGATATAAAATACAGCCTCAGAAAGGCTAAAATCAGGTATCAGACGCTAAAAAGAAGTGGCTCGGACAGGATTTGGCTTACCTTAATTAGGGCCGAGGACAGAAAGACCGTTGAAGAGATGGTAACAAACGATTTTTCAAACCTTTCTGTTGAATCTGGATCTTTTAGCAACATTGATCTTAAGTTGGAATTAATCCTTTCTCAAAAGGCCCAGCAGCATATCAAAAAAATGGCAGTGGATCAGGCAGTAGAAACAATAACTAACAGGATTGATCAATTTGGAGTAGCCGAACCTGATATCCGGCCCCAGGGGAGGGACAGAATTTTAGTTCAACTTCCCGGGATAAAGGATCCTAAAAGGGCTATTGATATTATAGGAAAGACCGCACTCCTGGAATTCAAGCTGGTAGACGAGGATAATAGCCTGGAAGAGGCATTAAAGGGAAATATACCACCAGGAGATGAGATCCTTTACCAGACAAAGGGAGAGGCTGGTTCTAGAAGAAAGATCCCCTTTCTTTTAAAGAGGCGGGCTGTTATAACCGGAGAGTATCTAACCGATGCAAGGGTTCAGATAGACAGTCGATACAATGAACCGTATGTCTCGCTTTCATTTGATTCCCGAGGGGCAAGACTCTTTGGGCAAATTACAGGGGCCAATATTAAAAAGAGGTTGGCTATTGTGCTCGACGGCGTTGTAAATAGTGCACCGGTTATACAGGATAAGATTACCGGCGGCAGGGCCCAGATCACCGGCAGATTTACTATGGAAGAATCCAGGGATCTGGCCATTGTCTTGAGGGCAGGTGCCCTACCAGCGCCAGTAAAGATCATTGAAGAGAGAACAGTAGGACCCTCTCTTGGAAAGGATTCCATCACTAAGGGTCTTAAATCAATGATAATCGGAGGTATTGTTGTTATCCTGTTTATGGTTTTCTACTATAAATTTGCTGGTCTTCTGGCAGATTTGGCCCTTCTTTTAAATATACTCTTCATCGCAGCAGGTCTGGCATTTTTCGGTGCCACCTTAACACTGCCTGGTATAGCGGGCATCATCCTGATTATAGGTATGGCTGTAGATGCCAATGTGCTTATATTTGAACGAATACGTGAAGAGTTAAGATTGGGTAAAACCCCGCGGGCAGCCGTTGACAGTGGCTATAGCAAGGCCCTCGTAACCATCCTTGATGCTAATATTACCACCTTAATCGCTGC
>JAFDHR010000205.1 GCA_019308645.1 Deltaproteobacteria bacterium | reverse complement strand
GAAGCCAACAATATTTCCCTTTTCGTCCTGCATTTCAAAGGGCTGATAACCGGCTTCCATGCCGACCAAAAGTTCTCCGCGCTTCAAGATTTTTTCAATAGTCGATTCCTTAGCGAGATCTTCTGTTGTGAAAGCCATCGCGGAGCCTAGGCAAAACGATCCAATAAATATTGAGATAAAAATTACAAATAGTAACTTTTTCATGTTAAACTCCTCTCCTTAATTTGAATGAAAAAACAAATAATAGACTCTGGGCTTCATCATCGCCCATTCTGATAAATATCTTTTTCTGTCACCTCCTTTCTTTCTCTATTGAGGAAAATTTCTCTCTTTCCCCGCTTAAACCCTGTCTGCGTTTGTCTTTATCACATTTTTCTCTCATAAACCAGAAAACTGTCCTCTATCTCTATAAAGAATTTTCAAATCATGTCAACGAATTTATTTAAATGGGTTTGTTGTCTACCAAAACCGGATCGATTTTCTCCAGCGCCCAATCGATCTCTTCCTTGGTAATTACCAGCGGTGGCATAAAGCGAATGACATTTTCGTGAGTATCCTTGCACAGCAGTCCCTGTGCCATAAGCTGTTCACAAAAGCCACGGGCCCCGCCAGCTTCAGGGACGAGTTCGACACCAATCATAAGGCCTTTACCCCGGACTTCTTTGATGTAGGGGCTCTTGATTCCTTTCAATTGGGTCAGGAAGTAATTTCCAAGCTTGCTGGCATTTTCTATCATCTTTTCTTCAATTAAGACTTTGATGGCTGTGCGGGCCACAGCACAGGCCAGAGGGTTACCACCAAAAGTGCTCCCGTGCTCACCGGGCATAAAGACACCCAGGACCTCGGTATTGGACAGGATTGCCGAGATGGGATAAAACCCTCCGGAAAGAGCCTTGCCAATAACTGTCACGTCGGCCTCGATGTGATCGTGTTCTTCAGCCAGAAGTTTACCTGTCCGTCCCAGTCCAGTCTGTATCTCGTCAAGGATCAAGACGACGTCGTTCTGTTTGCAAATAGACTTAACCTCCCTTAGATACCCTGACGGCGGAACAATCACTCCCGCCTCCCCTTGGATCGGTTCAACCAGAAAGGCCACGGTGTTTGGCGTGATAGTCTCTTCCAGTGCCCTCGCTTTGCCAAAAGGAATGATTTTGAAGCCAGGTGGAAAGGGTCCAAAGCCTTCTCTATACTGGCTTTCACTACTGAAACCAATAATTGCTATGGTTCTGCCATGGAAGTTGTTCTCGCAAACAATTATTTCGGCCTGGTTCTGAGGGACCCCTTTGAGGTTATATCCCCACTTGCGTACAGCCTTGATTACAGTTTCTACCGCTTCAGCCCCGCTATTCATGGGAAGAACCATGTGCGAATTGGTCAAATTACAGATATCCTCATAAAAAACCCCCAATTGGTCATTACGAAAGGCCCGAGAAGTAAGGCACAGCTTTTGGGCCTGTTCTATCATGGTTTTCATGATTTTAGGATGGCAATGTCCCTGGTTGACTGCGGAATAGGACGAAAGGAAATCCAGGTATTTCTTGCCTTCCACATCCCAGACCCATATACCTTCACCACGGCTTAAAACTACATCCAAAGGTTTGTAATTTTGGGCACCATATCTATTTTCCAAATTGATGAAGTGTTGGGTATCCATTCATATTTCTCCTTTTAATTTCCTGGCAGATATATTCAACAACTCTGGAAACCCTATTGAAATCTGGAGGATTGTATAGGAAAAAAATAAAAGAAATTGGACATAACCTCCAGAGTGTAGAGAACCATTTAATAATACATACTTGTAAAATTGTATAGGATAAAGTCACGTGTGTGTCAATGGTAAAGGTATTACCACCGTAACGTTAAAATCGATGGATGGTGTAATGATTCGCTGCTACATTGACCTGTCATTACAAAAGCACATCTGCCAGGCTGTTATGGTTTCTTTAAGTATCGCTGTGTATTATCAAAGAGTGTTTCTCTCGTGAGTTGCTTCTCTGGGTGGTTGGTTATTAATTTATCAGCCACCTCGGCTACCCATGCTGGGTTGGAGGGTTTCCCGTTAAAGGGTACAGGCGTATCAGTTTCTACTAAAATGAGTTTGGGATCTATGGCAAAGGCAATATTCAAGGCCTCTTCTGAAAAAAGTATGGAAGGGCCAACAGAGACAAAAATGCCTTCTTCGTTGGTTCGCCTCAAGAGTTTCCGTGAATGTGCAAACCAGTGAAGGAGGGCTGAAAACCCGGTTTCCTTATGAAAACTAATAGCTTCTTCCATTGTCTGCCTGAGTGCCCTTCGGGAATGAAGGTTGATGGATAAGTGATTTTCTGCCGCCACCTCCATCTGAGCATAAAGGGCTCCACGTTGCTTTTCTTTCTCTTTTTCTGTTGTAGCATACCTATAATCCAGACCAATTTCTCCAATGCATGAAGCCTCATGTGCATGGATTTTCAAAAAAGAAAGGGATTTTTCCCATTCATTGTGTGACATAGAGAGAACATCCACAGGATGAATGCCCAACCCAGGAAGAACAAATTCTGGAAAAGTATCTCTGAGTTTTAAGGTTTGCTCCATTGTCTCCAGGTTTTCACTTACCACAACTGCCTTTGTGATGCCAGCATCACGAGCCTGAAGAATAGCATCTTTTACGTTGGAAAGGGAATAGAGATGGCAATGAGAATCAATGAGGTTCATAAATTTTCCAATTCACTCCATAATACTTTATCACAGATACTTTTTCGCTTTTCTGGAGGCAATGATAATGGACAGAAAGATTAAAATAATCCCGACAGATTGAAAAGATTTTATCGTCTCCCCAAAAATGATATAGGCCAAGATGGATGCCCCAATGGGCTCCCCCAGGATGGTGATGGCAACCATACTGGCTTTTAGATGTTTCAGTGCCCAGTTAAAGGCCGTATGGCCAATAAGTTGTGGGACGATTGCAAGAAGAACCATATAGAAATAAGAACTTGGCTTATATCCGGTAAAAGGGATTCCTAAGGATAGAGAGGTGATCAACAGGAAAGATGCCGAGAACGTGTAAACCATAGATATATAAGGCAAGACATCCATCTTCTCCCTTAATTTTGAACCGACCATTAGGTAACCACTTGCCATGATGGCACCCAGAAAGGCAAGAATATCGCCCAGAAGAAATGATGGGTTTTGGCCAGTCAAGCCTTGAACACCAAAATCGCCAACTGCCAGGATGATACTTCCTGAGAAGGACAGGATGATACCAAGGATGAGTTCAGCAGGCTGTTTTTCCTTGAAAAAGAGATATGAGAATAATCCTACAAAAATGGGGTTTGTCGCAACAAGGACCACACTGCTTGCCACGGATGTGAATTTCAGTGAGCTTATCCAAAAGGAAAAGTGGAGGGCTAAGAAAAAGCCCCCCAGCATCCCCAAGAGGATATGCCTCTTGTTATATGAAGAGAGGCGTATGCCCTTACTTTTTGCAACGATTAACAAGATGACTGAGGAAAGGGTAAGCCGGTAAGTGGCAATCATAATGGAAGGGACATCATTGCAGAATCGTATAAAGATGGAGGCAAATGAGATGGCTACGATACCAATGGACACACCGACAAAGATCTTAACCAAAGGTCGCCTCCCTCTTCATTTTCAAATATGTTCCAGCTTCTGTAAATACCATGGCTAACAGGATAAAGGAAGTGCCCACATACTGTTTGACAGTTAGAAGTTCTCCTCCGATCCAGTAGCTGAAAAAGGTAGAAGATACCGGCTCCATAATAAAAATGATAGCAGCTTTGGTGGGTGTGGTGTGTTTTTGCATGCCAGTCTGGATGACAAATGCTATGGCAGTTGCAAAAATGCCGTTGATGATTAAGGAGAAAATGAGTTGGTTATTAAATTGCACAGGAATGATACGAGGGTCCAAGAAAAGAGAGAAAATGAGAGAAAAAAGCGCCACCATACTTACCTGCACCATAGTGAGCAGGCCGAAGTCGTTTCTCCTGGAGAGTTTATCTGTCAAAATGATATGTATAGCGATAAAAAAAGCGCACACAAGGGCCAAAAATTCACCAAAAGACAAGAGAAATTTACCCTGCAATGTGATGAGACCAAGACCAATAGTGGCAAATATTACCCCTACTATGGCCTCTTGGCGCGGCAATTTCCTCAAGAAAACACTTGATAGGATAGGAACGAAGACAACGAAAAGACCTGTGATGAAAGCCGTAATAGAGGCAGAGGTAACTGTTAAAGCAAAGGTTTGGAATGCGTAGGCTAAGAAAATAGCTATGCTAAGCATCGCGCCATCTGCAAGAACACCTTTATCAATAACTTTCAATTTAGGGGCGTTGATGAGAATAAGTAACATCCCTGCCAGTGCAAACCTCATGAATAAAAACGAAAATACCGGAATATTTTCTACAGACTGCTTCACGATAATGAAGGTGCTTCCCCATATAATGGCAATGAATAAGAGGGAAGTATCAGCCAGAAATTCAGTGGGTTTATTCACGTAAAAACTCCATATTTCGTAACATTTTAGCTCTTTGAAATTCCCTGTTAAATGAGCATGGAGATGTCTTTTTTTATCATGCTCTCACAAAAACGAGCTGGTAGGCCGCTTCAAACCATGTGCACGAGCAACTCGTCATTGTCTTCTAGGGCCTTTGTTCGTGTGCACCAGTTTGAAGCGGCACGCTGAGGCCCCATCTTAGAGGGCATGATGTAAAAAAAGACATCCCCATGCTCATACGTATCACCATGGATAACTATGTGGCCTTTAATAAAGGCCAGAGGGAGTTTTAAAAGAGCTAAAATGTTACCATATTTCTCAAATAACACGAATTTCGATTCAACTATAGAAACCGAAATCTCTATACTGCATTGTTACATTTAATCTGTCATTTCGACTGGAAGGAGAAATCTTGTGTTTTCAGCATGTTACATTGGTAAGATTTCTCGCTTCGCTCGAAATGACATGTTGTTGAGACTTTTTACGAGACCATCAAGATTTGGAACTGCTCAGGTTCAAAGTTCCAAGTTCACGCCTGCCCGCCCCGATTGTATCGGGACAGGCGGGGTTCAATGGTTATTTGCTGAACCATTAAGCGTTAAATGCGGTTTGTTCATGAGCCGGTTGAGGTGTCTTGGCATTGACAATGGTTTAAATCTCCAGCTTGAACCCCTGAACTGTGAACCCCTGGCCCAGACCTGATTTCAAGGAGTTGAATTTAAGACATATACTTTTAAATAGTAACGAGTTGTTCTCCTTGATAATGGCCGTCGCGGGCTTGAACCTGACAACCTGGGTAGTTAAACTATCCATGACCCTCCTTTAAATATTTATCCAGTTCCATCTTAGGAATCCCCAAACAATATAAAAGGTTAGTGATCTGATCACTGCTAAAGATTCCGTCGGTTTTCACGCCTGTTTCATCTGGTTTAAATGCAATAGATAGACCGCTATTTGTTATAAAATGAGAACTGGTAGAACCATCACCAACAGCTATTACTTGATCACGGCTGACATTCTCAAGATTCATGATGAATTCAAGAATTTCATTTTTAGTTGTGCCAGTAATTACAGGTTCTTCCAATTCACCGGTAATTATCCCATTTTCATCAATCTTAAGGGTGTTTGAGAATGCGTAATCAACACCTGCTGCTTCAAAAAGTTTCTTAATAACAAAATTAAAGCCAGATGACAAAAGTGCAATCTTGAAACCCATCGATTTTAAAATTCGTACCAATTCAAGTGTTCCGGGATTTAATTGGAGAATCTCGCTAAACTTCTCTAAGTCACTCATATGCATACCCTTGAGCATACGTATATTTTCAATAAGTGATTGCATATCACCTTTATTATCATCGGAAAATTTGAATGTGCTCTCAATCGATCTTGCTTTTCCTTCTATCTTTTTCAATAGATTTGTAAGGGAAGGGATTTGGATCAAGGTAGATTCTACATCGAAAACAATAAGCTTTTTCGCCCTCTTGTATATATTTTCACTCTGAATTACAACGCTTTGATTTATTTTTACGCATAAACTCTTTAATTCGTCTTTCATTTTTTCAATTGCTTCCTTACGAGACAAGCGTGGTTCAACAATCATCTTGCTGGTGTCTACAACCAGCTCCATTGAAAAAAACTTACCACGGGCAATCATCCTGCAATTTTGTATATTAATATTACATCTTTGAAAAAAAGTAGAGACATTCGCAATGATTCCAGGTTGATCCACCCCTAAGATAGTTACTATGTGGAGTTCTTTTTCATCTAAACGAGGAATTTCTTCCTCATCGTATATTCCCACGCTAACCTTCAGACCTGTCTCATTTTCAATTGCCTTCAAGATAGTAATTATCTCATCCATTGAATTCTTAGACGCTGAGAAATCAATGATAAGGAATATTGAAAATAAATCTCTCCGGCAATATTCTTCTACATCGATAATATTACCGCCTATTTCAAATATTTCTGTTGTGATTTTTGAAACCAAACCGGGAGAATCAAGGCCTATCGCTGATAGGCTTACAAGTTTATGTTTGTTGCCCATCTCAAATTCCTCTTTTCCTATTTGAACAATTAATGTAACTATTCAGCCACCAAGGCACAAAGACACAAAGAGAAGATGAAGATAAATTGAATAACGGACTTTTCTCGCTAATTTCAATGTGAAACGCATTAATGCGCCTCAGGCGCATTAAAAAGGCTATTATAAATAATAATTCTATAATCTTGGTGGCTTTGTGGCAAGATACCTGAGCAGTTGCCAATTACTTAACAAGTATTACTTTTTATCGAAATAAATAAACAATTCTTCTCCGTAGTACCTCCCATCAATGATCTGGCCTGGACCAAATCGCTTTACCTGTTTGCTCTCAAGAAATGTTGAGAATCTCTTATTGATTTCTTCTAATAAAATATTTTCTTTAAACCAATGGCTTGGAACATTGACATTTATCGGTCGCGATGGGATCAGATTGCGCGTTGTCCTGGGTGCGAATACCTTTCCCTTTTTTGCAGCATCTATCACCATTTCTTTTGTTATTTGTGGTGTCCAAATCACTACTTCATTATCTTTCAATTCATTACAAAATTTACGTTCGTGCACATATTGATCCGGAATATATTTTAATTCGATACCTTCCTTTATTAATTTATTTTGGATTTTTTCCAAAAAATCATAAGCGCTCACTGCATCATTTACAATATCTTTATTAAAACTGATTGCTGCATAAAAATCGCCCTGCTGAATGCCACAATTAAGACTATTATTCTCCAATACTTTTGTTAATGTTTTCTTGTCCGTTACTTGCGTAACACTCCCATTCATGTCTTCAATAATCTGTTTAAGCAAATCAAAACTTTTAATATTCTTCAGCAATCTATACCAATATCGTAACTTTACATTTTTATTGAAATAATTGATTTTGCACACCGAAATATATTTAAAGTGCAATTTTTTGAAAACAAAGGCACGATGATTACCATCTAATAATATATCATTTTCATCAATAATGATTGGATTTTGTAATTTTGCCAAATTTGTAAACTCTAAAATTAATTTATTTACAATGTGTGGAAAGGTTGCTTCATGCGGTAATAAAGATTCCACTGGAACCACTTCTAATTTTAATTCCAGTCTTCCAGTATTTATGCAGCACATTTTTCTAATGATTGATAGAGGTGATGATGGATTTCAATTGATAAGCCTATGAAAACTATTCAGCCACCAAGGCACAAAGGCCCAAAGAGGAGATAAAAAAGCTATAATAAAGAATAATTCTCTAACCTTGGTGCCTTTGTGGCAAGATACCTGAGTTACAGGCAATGAAAAAACAAAACAAATGACAAGTCTCTCACTACAATCAAGGTCAAATAAAAAAGAATCAATTTCAAAGAAAAAGTTTTTACTTATATACCTCATGGAAGGCGTAAGATATTATTTCTTTGTCTTTTAATAGGTTATGTGGTTAACAAATTATAAGTCAAGTATGAATCTCAAAGCAAGGAGACTGACATGGAACTATGCTCGCTTGGAACATCGGATGTAAAAATAACGCCTATCATTATGGGCACCTGGCAAGCTGGCAAAAACATGTGGGCAGGGATTGATGATGCCGAGACCACTAAGGCCATTCGGACCGCTTTTCAGGCTGGCATCACAACGTTTGACACCGCCGAAGAATACGGAAGGGGTCATTCCGAGCGGATAATAGGAGAAGCTCTAATTGATGTTCGGGACAAGGTCATTTACGCAACCAAGGTATCCCCCAACCATCTTCAATACGACCAGGTTATTGAAGCATTCCATCGCTCCCTCAAAAATCTTAAAACCGACTATATCGACCTCTACCATGTCCATTGGCCAGCCGGCTCCTGGGGTAGTAAATATGTCCCTATCGAGGAAACTATGAGGGCAATGAATGACTTGAAAGAACAGGGAAAGATTCGGGCTATTGGTGTCTCAAATTTCTCTCGTATCCAACTGGAGGAAGCAACCAAGTTCGCTCGCATCGATAGTCTTCAACCCCCCTACTCCCTTTTTTGGCGACATGTGGAAAAGGATGCAATGCCTTACTGTGCAAATAACAACATCTAACAACATCACTATTCTTGCCTATTCTCCTATGGCTCAGGGAATTCTCACGGGTAAATTCGCTCCTGATCACACATTTCCAAGAGGAGATCACCGATCAAAAAACAAGTTATTAAAACCTGAAAATTCACATCGAGTACACCAAGCGCTGGCCAAACTTCGGCCTATTGCCCAACGAAATGGCGTGAGCCTTGGACAACTGGCACTGGCCTGGGTCATTGCTAAACCAAACACATGTGCAATCGCAGGGGCTCGTAATAGTGAACAGGTATTACAAAATGCACAAGGAGCTACAGTTCGTTTATCTGCCGCTGATTTATCAAAAATGGATACCATTGGGCATATCGTTACTGACCACCTGGACGAT
>JAFDHR010000204.1 GCA_019308645.1 Deltaproteobacteria bacterium | reverse complement strand
ATTTTGCTGCAGGTACCCTATATGTCTTGGCGGGGTTGCAACAGCCCTTAAACCAGTAATATGGCGGAATGTTAAAATTCGCTTTCTGTTTCTCGGGAATGTCATATTCCTGGATATAATAGTCTGCTATCACCTTGTGATCGCAGGGCCTCATGTAATAAACAGTGTTGAAAACATCTCTGTAACTATCCCCCTCCCAGACACTGATGATCTTTTCCGGATCAGTGCTTCCGGCCCTTTCGATAACGCTGAGAAGCCAATAAAGTTGCTGCATGTAGCTCCCCATACTCCCACCGCCGCCCCAGCCATGCTTGAATACTTTGGTATTATAGGGTGCTTTCCATTTCTTAAATTGATCGTACCACGCATGGTAGTATTTTATCTGTTCGGCTGTTGGGAAGGCAACTCCTTCGGCTGTTCCAGTCATGCAAAAATTGTGCAAATTTTTCGAACCTTCAACCCCGGCTCTATGAAGCATGTTGGGCTCGTTCAGAAAGATATTTGCAATGGGGAGATCTATGCCCATTTGCCTCGCCTGAACGAGGAGGTTTTCTGCGTCAGGGATCCAGTCACCGGTATAGATGACCTCGGCCCCGGAGGCCTTTATCTTTTCAAGGAAGGGAGCGAAGTCTTTCATAAAGAGCTTATGGTAGTCCTCGCCCACGAGCTGGGCTTCAGGGTAGTACTCTTTCAGACCTCTTTTGAAACCCTTTGCCATGGAGTGACCGAACAGGTAATCCTGGCAGAGGATATAAAATTTCTTTTCCTTCATTCGGATCTTGCCGTAATAATAGGCAAGGGCGCTGCCCACCACGTCGCACGAAGGGACGGTCATAAAGGAATAACGAGTGAAGTTTGTAGCATCGTAGAGTTCATCAGACAATGCAGTGAAGTCCTGTGCAATAACCTTGTATTTCTTGGCCACCTGGTTAATGACTTTCATATTATTGCTGCCGTTGGTGCCCCACAAGATGTCGACTTTCTCCTGCAGGACCATCCTTTCACAAATCTTTTTGGTCTGTGCAGGTTTGGACATGTGATTCGCCTTGAATAACTGGATCTTTTTCCTCTTGCCATCGACAAGGATGCCTCCTCTCTTGTTGATGTCATGGGCAACAAACGTGGCACACGCCCAATATTGCTCTCCCACTGCAGCGGCTGGCCCGGAAAAAGAGCACACCACCGCGATCTTGATGGTATCCCCGGTGGGGATGATCGGGTTATTCGGATCAAAGTCGGACATGTCTGACATTTTGTTTACGTCAAAAGCGTCCATACCCGCCATGGCCTGAGGCAGGCCAAATAGGCACAGACAAAGGAAAACGATAAGCATCAAAAATATTTTTTTGGTTGATTTCATCTTTCCCTCCTTCAAGGATAAAGGTTAACGGTTTCAGGCAGTAAACGAGAAGCCGAAGATTAGTTTTTTGCGGTTTCACCCCCTTTCTTAAGATCTGTAGATTTAAGATAATAGATAAAATAACAAAAGTTTTTTAAAGTCAAGAAAAAATAGCTATATTTATGAACGGTCATTCATATTTATTAACAATAATTATTAACGGTAGATAATAACATGAGGTGTCAAGCAAAAAAACGGAAACTTTCCTTTGTCTAAGAAGATTATTCTACCCTCGGTTAGTCAATCCCCTTGAGGAGCTAAAACTGGGCCGCCTTTAGCCAGTGCAATATCGTGCAGATTACTCCATATCCTCAATTAGCAACTACTCCTCCAAGAAGGACCGGATTGCTTGATCCCTTGCTTCATTAGGTTGTAAGACAATCGCATAATGATTGGCACCCTGTAGATCAACACATCTGGCATCAGGGATTTCCTGGAGCATCCTTTTCACCACCTCTTTGGGAAGCAATATATCGTCTGAGACCAGCATGCCTTCTGTGGCCCTCAGGATGAGTACCGGACACTTGATCTGCGGGTAGAACTCGGCTACGTTCAGATTTCCCAGGTTTTCGGCCTCCTCCTTGATATGTTCAGGTTGAACTCGCGAGCGAACCCCGCCCTTCACCTCTTCTATTTCATAGAGATAATATGTCTCCAGTGCTGGAGACCATGGTTGAAGCAAAGGGTTTTTTTTCATGAGGTCAAGATAAGATTCAGATGAAGGAAACACCTTTCCCAGACGGTCCAATGTTGGCTGGATTCCGGCAAAGACTTTCTTGGTCTGCTCTCCTGAAAGTTTTCCACCACCATCAACGAGGATAAGGCTCTCAATCTTCTCAGGGTATTGAGCACCAAAGGCGATGGCGATGAGTGCACCCAAAGAATGCCCCATGATTACAGCCCGCTCGACACCCAGATTCTCCAGAAGAACTCGGATATCCTGGCAGTGATGAGCAATTGAATATCCTGTAGGAGGCTTCTCCGAAAGCCCTCTTCCCCTGAGGTCCATTGCAATGATCCGATATCTGGGGGCTAAGGCCTCTGCCATTGTATCCCAGCACCGACAATTGGCCGAAATACCGTGGACACACAAAATGGTTTCAGCCATCCTTTCCCAAACGGCAAGTTGCATTTCCACCCCATCGCCCTTGACTCTTTTCATGATTGGTTCATCCATAATGATTCTCCTTTCCTTTGAGTGAAGTGATAGAGCTCCATTTTTAATTGGTATTGTAGGAAGAAACGTATTTGTGTGTCAAGAGGGGTTCAAAGGATCAGTTTTTTGCTTGACAGCTCATGTTATTATATTCAATGGTGATTAATTAATATGAATGACCGTTCATAAACCTACGTTTTTGAAGTGTTAACTTTATTCTCCTGATCGCTATAGTTATTTTATTAGCAAAAAATTATTAATCTTAAAAATGCTGAGGTATAAATGATTAAAAACAAAGGACAAAATAGACCTCAAAAAATGAAGATGCTGGATAAGGCAAGAAGGCTTTTCTGGAAAAAAGGGTACAATTCCACAAGTATGCGAGATATAGCCAGGGCATATGGCTGTGAACCAGCCAATATATACAACTTCTTTTTTAATAAAGAAGAAATTCTCTATGAAGTGCTTCTCGAGGAAATGGAACAGATAATTAATCCTATTAAGTACTTGGAAGAGGATGATGATACCAGCCCTATTGAGCAGCTGCGGTTAATAATCGCAAGCCACCTAAAAATCACATTGAGCTTTAGAAGATCAGCTAAACTACTATTCGACATAGCCTTGGACAACCTGTCAGCAGCAAAACGGAAAAAAATTATAGATTTACGCGATACCTATGACCGGATTATTCGAAGGGTAATACGCAGAGGCAAAGATATTGGCTGCTTCCCTGGAATAGATGAAAAAATGGCTGGCTTAATGATTGCTTCCATGATTACCAGAACAAGGATTTGGTTCCACCCGAAAAAAGGGTTATCTGTCGCTGAACTAGCGGATTTCATATTTGAGTTTGCCTTAACAGGTCTCAGTGGTGGGAAACCCGCAAACAAGGTATAAATCTACAAAAGTCAGGTGCGAGACACTAATAGACATGGATGGTAAGCAGATGGGAAAAAGGATTATCACTGCAGCAATCACGGGCGCTATTCACACCCCAACCATGAGCCCTTATCTGCCCATCACTCCAAAACAGATCGCTGATGAGTCTGTCCGGGTCTGGGAGGCAGGGGCTGCAGTAGCTCATATACACGTGAGAGATCCTGAGACAGGACAGCCATCATCTTCTCTGGATCTATTTCGCGAGGTAATCACCGAAGTGAAGGACCGGTGTGATATAATACTTTGCCTGTCAACCGGAGGGGGAGCAGGGATGACCACAGAGGAGCGCGTGGCAGTTGTTCGCGAGTTCAAGCCCGAGTTGGCATCCCTTAATTTCGGCTCCCTGAACTTCGCCTTATTCCCTGTGGTCTCACAGTACGAAGAATTCAAATTTTCATGGGAACGCCAGCATCTCTCCATGTCTGAGGACGCAATCTTTCCCAACACCTTCAAAACCCTCCGCGAGTTCTCAGGGTTCTTCAAAGAAAACGAGACCAAACCAGAGCTTGAGATCTATGATGTGGGGATGCTCAACAATCTGGCCTTCATGATCCAGCAAGGCCATATCAAGAAGCCGGTTTCCCTACAGTTCGTTATGGGGATTCTTGGGGGTATCCCGCCCACAATGGAGAACCTGATGTTTTTCCACCAGACGGCGCGGCAGACTATCGGCGATTTCGTCTGGTCGGTTTGTGCTGCTGGGCGTCATCAGATGAGGATGTGTACGACGTCCCTGCTCATGGGAGGAAATGTCCGGGTTGGTTTGGAGGACAGTCTGTACGTGGAAAAGGGCCGCATAGCCAAGAGCAACGCAGATCAGGTAGAGAAGATTATCAAGATTGCCAGGGAGTTTGATATAGAACCAGCAACACCCGATGAGGCCAGAGAAATATTAGGACTGAAAGGCCTCGACAAGGTAAATTTTTAAGATGCCCTGAAGGTTTATTCTCATTCGTTTGAGAATATCACTCAGGGTTTTGGTGAACCATCTTTTTTGTGGGCAGGGCGTTTTACGAAATGAAACGTCATTGACGGTCGTAAGGAGAATGTTTCTACACCGCGTGGCGTACTATAGCATTGATCACCCTCGGCCACAAGGCCTTGGGCAAAGCATGGCCCATACCTTTGATAATTACCAATTTTGCCCCGGGGATAGCATTGGGGGTATCAATACCGCATTCCACAGGTACAAGAGGGTCGGCATCCCCATGAAGAACCATTGTTGGTACGGTGATAGACCTAAGCTAATTATGAACTAGCGGTATGATTCCAAAATAACATTACAAACAACACGTCATTGCGAGGAGCGTAGCGACGAAGCAATCTTATTGAAATTCCATAGTGTTAGAGATTGCTTCGCTTCGCTCGCAATGACTTTATTTATTAAAAGAATATTTAAGAAACGTTCTACTAAAGGGTGTTGTAAAGATCGTATAAATATTATGTAATATCAATTGTTTAAATAATAAAAAGCCTCTATAATGGAGGGGATTTTGTCAAAAGAACCCTTGGCCCAAAACGGAGG
>JAFDHR010000203.1 GCA_019308645.1 Deltaproteobacteria bacterium | reverse complement strand
ATGGCGGGCAGGTTCATTTGTGTCAATTCGTGTTCATTCGTGGCTGAATAGTTCCACAAATTTACACATTAAATATTTCTATTTTAGAATCGATAATCTCCCCGAGGTAAAGAGAATCAATATACGAGAGAATAGTATCAAGTGCTGAATTCACAAATCGCCTATCATTGGCTAAAGTGCAGATTCCCAGCTCTATTAGCTGCCATTTATCATTGGAACCAACCTCACCTATAGATGCATTAAATTTGTGGTGCACCTTGGTTACAATACTTTTTACAACTTTTCTCTTCTCTTTAAGGGAGTGCTGATTGTGGATATAGAGGGAAATTTTGAGGGTTCCGACCACCACATCAAAGCTCCACCTTCATCTCTTCTAAGGTATAAAATTCAAAGACATCCCCAGGCTTTATGTCATTATAATTTTCTAATCCCACACCACATTCAAGGCCTGAGGAAACATCCTTTACATCATCTTTAAACCTCTTTAATGAAGACAGGTTCCCATCAAATATAACTACATCATCTCGCAACAGGCGTACATTGGCACTCCTTTCAATCTTACCATCAGTTACATAACAGCCGGCGACAGTGCCTACTTTGGAGACGTGAAATATCTCTTTGATATCTGCTCTTCCAATAATATTCTCATTGTAAACTGGTTCAAGGAGTCCTGCCATGGCAGACCTTACATCTTCTATCACCTTATAGATGACATCGTAAAATCTTAAATCTACATTTTCTTTTGCTGCAAGGGCTTTAACAACTGGATTTGCCATCACATTAAAGCAGATAACTATAGCCTTTGAGGCTGAGGCCAGCATTACATCACTTTCTGTTACCCCTCCAGTCCCGCCATGTAGAACTTTTAACTTCACGTCTTCTGTGCTTAGTTTCGTTAAAGAATCTATTAAAGCCTCTGCAGATCCTTGCACATCGGCCCTGATTATAATGTTTAATTCCTTCACTTCACCCTCTTTAATCCTATCAAAAAGATTATCGAGGCTCACAGAATATCTTGGAATTACTGTATCTAACCGAGCCTTGGTTTTTCTATGCTCGCTAATTAATTTTGCCTTTTTTTCATCGGAAGTTACTATAAAGTCATCTCCGGCCATAGGTACATCAGAAATACCATATATTGCAACCGGCATAGAAGGCGTTACCGATTTTATCTTCTGACCTCTATCATTAAGCATTGCCCTTACCCTGCCGTAATTCTCTCCACAAACAAAAAAGTTGCCTTGATTAAGGGTGCCATCACGAATAAGAACAGTGGCAAAGGGACCCCTGCTCTTATCAAGTCTGGCTTCAATAATTACCCCCCTTGCAGGCTTTTTATAATTCGCCTTCGTCTCTAATATCTCTGATTGAAGAAGTATGTTATCAAGTAGTTCATCCACACCGCGTCCTGTCTTAGCAGATATCTCACTGAATAGGGTATCACCACCCCACTCCTCTGATACGAATCCATATTTTGATAATTCTCTCCTCACTTTTTCTGGATCTGCGTTTGCTTTGTCGATTTTATTAACAGCAACAACGATTGGAATATTAGCTGCTTTCGCATGATTAATAGCCTCTATTGTTTGCTCCATCACTCCGTCATCAGCAGCAACAACTAATACAATCAAATCTGTTACCTTTGCACCCCTTGCCCGCATTGCAGTAAAGGCTTCATGCCCAGGTGTATCAAGAAAGACTAAATCACCATGGGATGTTTGGACGTAATAGGCCCCTATGTGCTGGGTTATTCCGCCAGCTTCTTTGTCGATAACCTTTGATTTTCTAATATAATCAAGAAGAGATGTTTTTCCATGATCGACATGCCCCATTATTGTAACCACTGGTGGTCGAGGGAGAAGATCTTCAGGTTTTTCCTCTTCTTCTTTAATTATCTCCTCCTCCTCAAAAGACGAGGCTTCTAATGCATATTCAAACTCACTTGCCACAAGAGAAGCAGATTCAAAGTCAATTGTCTGGTTAATGGTAACCATTATGTCTATTTCCATTAATTTCTTAATGAGCTCTGTAGACTTAATACCCATCCTCCTTGCCAGCTCAGCTACACTTATCACATCCGGGACCTTTATTCTCCTCTTTATAGCCTTGGGAACAGTTATCTCTGTCTGTTTTAACTTCTTCTTGTCGAGTTTGCCTTTAGTTTTTGTTCTACCTCTTGCTTCAAAGCCTTTTTCCCGGTCCCCATAGAGATCCTTCCGCTCAAAAATCTCTTTCCTTCGTCTGTGATAATCCTTCCGAGGAGTTATTTCTTCCCCTTTATATTTCTTTGCCTTTTTTCCCTTTATCTCTTCTTTTTCTTTTGTAACTTCCTTCTCCGGAGAAATTGCAATTTCAGATAACGGTATCGTAGTTACCGGCTCCTGAAGCTTTGTTACAGGTGGTTGAATTTCTGCCTTTTTTATTATCCTTGCCGGAATAGTCTTGGGTCTCTCTTTTTTCTTCTTCTCAATCTTAGGTTTGACCTCTTTGGTAGGTTGTTCAGGAATAGGTATTTCTTTCACTTCCCGCTCAACCTCTTCTTCTAAAACCTCCTCGACTTTTTCCTCTGGCACCGAAGTTTCTTCTTCAGAAAGTGGTGTAACTTCCTCTTCAACTATTTGTTCTTCTTGGACTTTTTCCTCTATTTTAGGAATGATTTTCTTTCGTCTGCGGATAATGCTCGGCTTTATCCTTTTTTCCTCGAGAATTTCATCGGTTGACCCTGAAAGATAATCTTTAGCCCGGCCTACATCATCCATATCAAGAGAACTCATATAGTTGTTAATAGAGAAACCAGCGCTCTTTAATCGCTCAACCAGTTCGTTAGAACTCATTTTGACTTCTTTGGCTAACTCGTAAACCCTTAACTTACCCATTGACTCCTCCGGGCAATCCCTCTGTTTCTTCATCCGAGACTTTTTCATTATCAGAAATTACTGTCTGCATATAATTGGTGGCCCCTTGGATTAATTCGTTGGCTTTTTTTTCACTTATTCCCTTTATACTTGCCAAATCAACTTCATCTGCTTTTGCAATATCCTCAATTGATCTAAAACCTATCTCATTAAGAGAGGTTGCCAATTTTTTACCGACACCAGGAATCTTAAGCAAGGATTGATAATCTTCTTTTAATTTTTCATTATACTCTGAATCGCCAATTGCATCTAATTTCCAGTTTGTAACACGAGATGCTAACCTAACATTTTGACCCCTTTTTCCAATCGCAAGAGAAAGTTGATCATCCGGTACAACGACTTCCATGCTTCTGTTCTCTTCATCAACTATAACCCTTAAAATTTCGGCGGGGGCCAAGGCATTACATACAAATTTTGCTGGATCAGGGTCCCAAGTGACAATATCAATCCGCTCACCTCTAAGTTCCTGAACTACCGCCTGAACCCTTGATCCCTTCATACCAACACAGGCCCCTACTGGATCAACATCCCTATCCTTTGAAGCTACTGCTATTTTCGCCCTGCTTCCAGGTTCTCTGGCTACCTGCATAATGGTCACAATGCCATCGGAAATTTCTGGTACTTCATTTTCGAATAGGGCTGATAGAAAGTTAGGATGCGTCCGAGATAATATTATTTGAGGACCTCTGCTGAATTGTTTGACATCATAAATATAGGCTCTGATCCTATCACCCCGTATATATGTCTCCTTCGGGATTTGTTCTTTAGCAGGAAGTTCAGCTTCTGATTTACCCAGGTTAACAATAATAGAGCCTTTATCAAAACGTTGCACAATGCCGTTAATTATTTCTCCTTTCCTATCCTTAAAGTCATCATACACAGCATCTCTCTCTGCTTCTCTGAGCCTCTGCGTTATTACGTGTTTAGCTGACTGAGCCGCTATTCTTCCCAGTGCATCTATATCCGTTTTCATACCCAAGCTGTCCCCTATCTCTGATTCTGGATCAAGCTTTTTGGCTTCTTCTAAGGATACCTGAAGCCTCTCATCTGTTACATCCTTTACCACCTCTTTAAACTCAAAAACCTCGATCTCTCCAATTTCCGTATTAAAGCTCACCTCTAACTCATATTCGGAACCAAATTTCTTTTTAACAGCTGAGCTAACTGCCTCCTCAAGAGCCTCTATAAGGGTTTTAGAATCAATCCCTTTATCTCGACTTACCTGATCAATAGTCCTCAACAAATCTGTAATCATCGTCTATTCCCTGCCTATAAATTATGCCACAGATTTTCACAGATAGACGCAGATAAGAATTTTTATTTCTTAATCCAAAAAATCTGCGTTAATCTGCGGCCAAAATGGGATTTCCATACAATTTAATTATCAAATTCATACTTTAATCTCGCCTTATCTACCTCATTCAAGGGCAATTCGACTACATTATTATCATCCATTACGAGGCTTATCACCCCTTCCTTGATATCGGCAAGGCACCCAGTAAAATTCCTTCTTTTGGTGATAGGCCTGGACATCTTTAATTGCACCATCTTCCCGATTGAACGTATAAAATCATCTTCTTTTGTTAATGGCCTGTTCAGACCTGGAGAAGAAACCTCCAGCACATATGACAAATTAATGATATTCTCTGCCTCAATTAAATCACCAAGCTCCCTACTAATGCTGGCACAGTCGTCTATCGTAACCCCTCCTTCTTTATCTATAAGAACCCTGAGTATCCATCTACCTCTTTCAAATTGAAACTCAACATCCACCAGCTCCATTCCAAACTCAAGCAAAAGAGGTTCAGTTAAAAGGGATACCTCATTTACAATCCTCTTAGGCTCTGACATAAAAAAATATCCCTCGCACATAAAAAGCGGGCATAAAGGCCCGCTCCCTCAAACCTAACTCAATTGTTGCCAGAGTTAAAAAAAGTACACAACTTTCTGGCTCATCCTCATTTCAAACAGAACGCACTTTACAATAACATGGAGCGGGCAACGGGGATCGAACCCGCGACCCCAAGCTTGGGAAGCTTGTACTCTACCAACTGAGCTATGCCCGCTCAATTAAGTATTTAAGCTTGTAATAAAATATCTATAGATAGTCAAGGAAATTTATAATACAACTAATCAAATGTATTTATTAACAAAAGTTATCTGCTCAATAAATCGGGGGAACCCCCCTCACCCTAACCCTCTCCCGCCAGGAGAGAGGGGATTAATTGAGTGAAATGATTGAGGAAACTCCCTCCCCCTTGATGGCTGACATTGAATTTTAAGAATGAACCCATTTTCATAATGCTACGTTATTTTTGTTCTGAAATTGTTAACGTTTATAACCACTTAAACAATACCCACGGTGTTACGTGTGTCCAATAGTCAGCCCTTGATGGGGGAGGGTTGGGGTGGGGGTGAAAAGCCACAGCTTATTGAGTTATTACAACAAAAGTTATCTGATTGGTTCCTTCTAAATGAAATAAAAATAATTTTGCTATAAGCTTCCAGGATGGTACTCTTAACTGGATATTGGATACTCGATATTGGTTGCTGGTTGATCCCACCTTGTTGCTGGATACACCCAGTATCAAGTATCAAAAAACGAGCTACCTTTAAATGACCAAAATTAGTATAAAAAATGTGCTGCTCGCAGGACTTTCAGGTCTCATGTTAACTGCCAGCTTTGCCCCGATCAATTTGGACTGGATAGCAT
>JAFDHR010000202.1 GCA_019308645.1 Deltaproteobacteria bacterium | reverse complement strand
GCGGAGAGGGTGGGATTCGAACCCACGTGCCCCGCTCTTAACGAGACAAATCGATTTCGAGTCGACCCCGTTACGACCACTTCGGTACCTCTCCTATTCGTGCCTTCTTTCTCGAAAAAAACCCTGTATAAGGTCTCGACACTCTTGTTCCATTATGCGAGAGATTATGGTTATTCTGTGATTAAGTCTTTCATTATCCGGCAGATTGTAAACCGAGCCCGCAGCGCCGCACTTTTGATCAAATGCACCAAAAACGAGAGTATCCAATCTGGCATTCATGATAGCTCCCATACACATTGGGCATGGCTCAATAGTAACAACCATTGTCACTCCATTCAATCGATAATTTTTAAGTTTTTGTGCTGCCTGTCTGATAACCAGTATTTCAGCGTGCGCGGTAGGATCATTAAGGGAAATACATCTATTATGGTCTCTAGCTAAAATTTCATCGGATTGGTTGATTAAAAGTGCACCTACTGGAACCTCGCCATTGAGCCACCCTTCGTTGGCCTCTCTAATAGCCTCTCGCATAAAGTAATGAAGGTCCACAATATTTTGTGTTTTTATTTTACAGCATAGCCAAAAATCGTAAGATTTTTAGGTAGTTATCAAATACATAGTCGACTATAATTATCTTTGATTATCATGTACCATTTCACTCCCAGTGAGTCAACTTGATAGTTATTTCTTTTGTTATTCAAAAATGCATGTAAAAAAAACTGTGTTTAAATTTCACTTTTGGCTGTGTCAAAATTAACACAAATTAAATTAAAATTATTAAAGATTCATATAACATGCTGTAATTATATGATAAATATGCTCAACAATTTTTGGCATAATAGTTGCTGGATATAAAAGTGTCTGGGGTGTTCGTCTACTACTTACATTATTTTTTTCCTGGAAAAGAATTAGGAGAAAAGAGGAAAACAAATTAAGTAACGGCATCGCCGGACATCTTTTATAGCCCCGAGTTGATAACTTGGGGCTATTTTTTTGCCCATATGTAGCAAAAAAATCCGTAGAGGTATCGTAAAATCTGATACACGTTCGACAAAAATGTTCCTTCTCAGCAAGTGACCCCGACGCTTCCTCTCGGCCATGAGCCTGTCGAGAGCCCCTCGGCCTTGAGCTCGGGGCCGAAAGGCCTCCAGGTTGAACGACTCAAGGCCGAATGGCGCTTCAAGGTTATAAATGGGAGAAACTTATAAGTTACATAAGAGTTTCATAAGCGACTATTTTAATTGCTAATTGCTAATTTTAAATTTAGTTTAGGAGTGCTGATTGTGATAAAAATAACCAGCATGACATTTATTTGAAGGGAATCTTCCTATGAAAAAATATTTAACAAGGGTCATTACAGAAGCTGAATTCCTCAAGTTCGCTCAGGGATATTCTCAAAATTTCCTCAAGATTTACAACTTTCTTCGCAGAGAACATAGGCCCTATGCCAGAAGGTTTTATGCCCATTTGATTGAGGAATCTGAGGAATTGGAGAGTTTTCTGGACGACTACTGCGCACGGGACAATAAAACCTGGTATTTTTTTTGTGAACTTGTTGCATGCATCAGGAACTTTGCAAAGATTGCCTTTATTTTTAAACATGTGCTCAATAGGTACCATTCATATGACCTCAACGATGATGAAGAGGAAACATTTTTTGCAGAAGCCCACAATATAGTGACATTCCTCGAAGAAACCATATTTTTGCTCTATAAAGAGATAAAAAATGAGTCATTACGGTTGGGTATTGAACTTCCCAAGGCTAGCGTGAATGAAGGTCGTTTCACAGAAATTTCTCTCCAAAAACGTCTCCCTTATACCATTGATGAGGAAGATGAATTGGATGCCAAAAAAATAGTGGCCAAGATGGCAACCCAGTACCTCAATGTGGTTGAGAAATTTAACAGTTTTGGCTGGAATAGTGGAAAAAGTAACGTAGATGATCTAAAAGATGCCATACCCGATAAAGTAAATGAGGAAAAATCGAGAGAACTTATATTTCTTATACATAACCTCCAGTCTACCTATGACCATTATATTAGACACACCCCGTTAGAATTGCAGGATAAAAGATTAAAAAGGTTTAGAGGGTATATTTCTATGCCTTTACATCTCCTGAGTGTGGTCAACTGGCTTTCTCATTTATACCAGAGGCATATCAATACAACCAGATATGGCAGTGCCAGTCGTGAGATATCAGCAATTGTCAATGCCTCTGACATATTGGATATTATGATGAATTTTGTGATGTTTAACATCTGTAGATATTTACACACAGGTAGAAATTTATCAAATGATATCCTTGGGGAATATATTGAAATGGATACCTGTGAGTTAAAGGTTCCGGAAAATCTCGGTTTCCATTTAAGACCGGCTACTCTCGTTGCACGCCTTGCAGCATATCATGGAACTAAACTTACTTTAGTTGTCGATGGTGCGGAATATGATGCGAGCAGTCTATTAAGTATCACTTTGGCTGGGGGATTAATTGCCAGAAAAGGGTATAAAACAGTACTTTTTAAAGGTGATAAGAGAGCGCTTCATGACTTAAAACTTTTATCACAGTATAATTATGGAGAAGATGAGAAAGGAAACCAAGCCATACTCCCGCCAGAACTTTCCCACCTTTGGACATAGTACAAGAAAAGGATGAGATATAATGCTCACGAGCAGAGAATACTTTTTATCATCCCTTAACGATTATAAAGCTCAAAAAAAGAATAGATAAAGGGTGTTTGATTTAGGAAAGGTTTTGCTCGACTTTCTTTATATTTTCTGGTGTGTCTACTTCAATGGAATCAAAGATTGTTTCTACCACCTTTATTTTAAAACCATGCTCTAAAACACGTAACTGTTCAAGCTTTTCGGCGTGCTCTAATAGGCCATAGGAAAGTTTTGTGAATGCCAATAAGAATTCTTTTCGATACGCATACAGCCCTAAGTGTTTATAATGAATAGTTGTTGATTTTTCATCCCGATAAAAAGGGATGGGTAAACGAGAAAAATAGAGTGCATATCCATTGTTATCCACAGCCACCTTTACATTGTTTGTATCATGGAGCTCTTGATCATCGATAATTTTATGCATAAGGGTAGACATGGGAATCGTTGGATTTTTAATAAGGGCCTGTATGAGATCAGACAGCATTGATGGCTGAAAAATTGGTTGATCGCCCTGGATGTTTACCACTATATCTCGATCCGCAAGAGTAATTGTTTCTACTGCTTCAGCTATCCGATCTGTTCCTGATTGGTGATTTTTACCTGTCATAATTGCGGTACCACCGAATTCCTGAACACATTCATAAATCCTGCGATCATCGGTTGCCACATATATTTCATCCAGTTCCGGGCAGGCTTTTGTTCTTTGAAAGACATGTTGAATCATAGGCTTTCCTGCGATCAGGGCGAGGGGTTTTCCTTGAAAACGTTTTGATTGATACCGTGCTGGTATAAAGGCAACTATCTTCACGCTATATCCTAAACTTTACTGTTTATTCGGTTGGTCTTTGAATATAAAATAGTATATAAGCTACGTTAAATAACAATAAATAGCAAGGAAAGTTGATGTTCTCGTAAAAAGTCCTTTTACTCGCTCATGATGCCCATTTTGTGATTCATGAAATGCTTCGCTAAATTCCAAAAACTCGGCCTAAAGGCCTCAAGCAGTTTGGAATTTTCAACGCTCAGCATTTTATGAATCTTTTTCCAAAAGTGGCCAAAATCGCTCGCAAAAGATTTTTTACGAGTTAGTCAAAGTCAAGAGAGCTCCTAAGCATTACTTTTTTTCAGGCAGAATAATTTATAGAGAGGTAATGATGCTGAAAGTGGTTGGGATATATGGAAGCCCAAGGAAGGGTGGTAATACCGATTTACTTCTTGATAGTGCCTTAAAGGGATGTCAAGAACAGGGTGATGATATTAACAAAGTCTATGTGCGAGATTTACATATCGCTGGCTGCTCAGGGTGTGATGGATGTGCGAAAACCGGCATCTGCGTAATCAAGGATGATATGCAAGATATTCATACTCTCATAGATGATGCAGGTGTTATTATTCTATCCTCCCCTATTTTTTTCTATGGTGTCACCTCCCAGGTAAAGGCATTGATTGACAGGGGCCAGGCAATGTGGTGGAGGAGAAGGGGAGGGAAAGATAGTAAAACTAAAATTGATACCACGCGGGGCAGGGGATATTTGATTGCTGTAGGCGCAACCAGAGGCAAAAATCTCTTTGAATGCGCCAAACTGACCGCACGGTATTTTTTTGATGCATTAGGCATGAGCTTTGAGGGAGGGTGTTTTTTTCCAGGAATAGAGTCCATAGGAGCGGTAAAAGAACACCCTGAGGCCCTTCAGCAGGCCTATGATCTTTGTAGAAGATAGCTATTTTACATTGACATTGCCACATCATCGCCGTATATTAAAAATATATAATCAGGTTAAACACTTAGGTTCAAAGTTCTGGGGTTTACGCCTGCCCGCCCCGCTTATATCGGGACAGGCGGGTATGAAGAGCGTAAAGAGACCAATCCCGATTTTATCGGGAAACCCTGAACCAGACAACCTGAATAGTTACAAATCAGATAACTATTCAACATAAAGAGGCAGCCGCATGGATGTGTCAGAGATTGTAGGTGTGTTAGAGAATTGTGAGCTCTTTCGTGGATTGGAAAGGGATGAGATTGAAAAAATAGCCCGCCTTGGTACTGTTCAGCCATATCAGGCCGGAGAAAATATCCTTAACCAGGGAGATTTTGGCGAAAACCTTTATATAATCGCTGAGGGCCACGTATTTTTGGAACGAGCTATTGATTTAGGTACACGTAAGGGAAGTGCGATTATTACCATTTTGGGTAGAGGAAAGGCCTTAGGCTGCTGGTCAACTCTCCTTGGAGAAACTCATACGTTAGGGTCATCCGCAATATGTAGGAAACCTACAAAGATAATTATCATTAAGGGGCCAGCCTTGCGAGAGATGATGCTCGATAATTTTCAGCTTGGATTTAAGATTCTCGAAAGACTCTGTTTTATACTTCGAAACAGA
>JAFDHR010000201.1 GCA_019308645.1 Deltaproteobacteria bacterium | reverse complement strand
ATTATGAAAAAAGAAATCGATCCAAGAATGCACTCAGCAGAGCATATTCTGAACCAAACAATGGTCAGAATCCTCTGTTGTGGTCGCTGTTTTAGGGCCCATATTGAAAAGAAAAAATCAAAATGCGATTATCATTTTGATCGCCCTTTAACTGAACAAGAGATTAGACAAATCGAAAAAGGTGTCAATGATGTTATTCAGGCTGATATGGTAGTTACCCAAGAGTTTATAACTAAAGAAGAATCGCAAAAACATTACAATCTTGAACGTTTGCCGCAAAATGTAGGTGATGACATCAGAATCGTCAAAATTGGAAATTATGACGCCTGCCCCTGCAGTGGTACTCATGTCAATTCAACAAAAGAAATTGGTAAATTTCAAATAGCCTCAGCGAGTTTTGACAATAGTGTGTTAAGGATAAGATATAAACTCTCGCATTTAGATACGTAAGGAAAAGGGTTGAAAAACAACTCGATAGTATCGAAACCCCATTTTGGACGCCATGTATCTGCCCGCCCTGGCGCTACATAGCAGGGACATAAGCCTGCTTTGGTATTAACACCAGGGCTTGGCTTTTATAACTAATCCTTTCATGCTAGTGTCGTGTCAATCAGGAAATGTCATTTCGACCGCAGGGAGAAATCTAAGATTTCTCAGTCGTGAAAACTCCTTCGAAATGACAGAGTATCGTTGACATGACACTAGGTCTGGGCCAAGGCTAAGACCTGCCCGGCAGGCGGGTCTGTATCCTAATTTACTATCATTAGTACCAAATGGATAAAAAACCTCTTGCCACGATTAGGAAATTTAAGACAGAGGATATCAATAAAATACTTGAGATTGAGGAACAGGCATTTCCAAAGACAGCCTATTCAAAACAAACTTTTCTAAATTATGGAAACAGTCTCCCAGACACCTTTATTCTTATAGAAACAGGAGACAATATTGTGGGATACATAATATTTGATAGAGGTGGCCATATCCATTCCACTGCGGTTAAACGCACATACCGAATGAAGGGTTTTGGTAGGATCTTGTTCATGCATGCCGAAAAATATGCTCGGAAAAGATTATGGGTTGAGGTTAGATCAAAAAACAGTGGAGCAATAGTTTTTTACAAAAAACTGGGCATGCAAATAACTGGAAAAATTCCCAATTATTACGGGAGTGATCATGCCCTGATTATGGAGATGAGCCAAAAGGAATAGGTGTAATAAAACAACTCTTGTCTCTCGAGAGCTTTTTATAAATAAAACAGAAATGAGCTTCTTTGAACGGAAATACAAATCTACAGGGAAGCAAAAAGAACAAGGAAGGAAAATAGCTCTAAACCACGGCCTTCCTAAAATCTTAAGTGAGTTGCCATCAGGTATTCATTCCTATGAAAGACGGTTTACAATCAATAGAGTTGTTGGCTATAAGACTGTATATGAAAGTATCAATACCTATAAGATTGTTCTTAAGGACAAAAAGTTTCTTGAGAAGGAGTGTCTAAAATTAGGGATTATTCCTGTCTTTAAAGGAAATTATATTAGTCTGGATTCCTTTCCTCGTAGAAGCATTATAAAAGAGAAAATTATAAGCGAAGTATTTCGAGATGGCCTGAAGACAATTGAAAAAAAATCATACTTTGATATCCTTGAATACATTGCTCGGGAGTAGAATAGCTTTGCTCTTCTGTGATAGCAAAGATTTCACAAGGTAAAGATTTCACAGGTCAAGCATATAAGGAGCCAGGACAATTACACTAATGATAAAATACAAAGGATAAACGGATGGATATAAATAAGCTTAAGCGCATAAAGCTACTACTTCTTGATGTTGATGGTGTCCTTACGGATGGTTCCATCATTTATAACGATAACGGTGCGGAAACTAAAATATTTAATGTAAAGGATGGTCTGGGTATAAGGCTGCTTATGGAAGCGGGTATAAAAGTTGGAATAGTTACCGGTAGAACCTCAAAAGCTCTATATCACCGGTGTAATAATCTTGGTATCTCCCTTGTATTCGATGGGGTCCATGAAAAGACTTCTGTGTTGGAACTCATTTCGGAACAGACAGGACTACTGGCTGATGAAATTGCATTTGTTGGTGATGATTTACTTGATCTTCCACTTCTGAAACGGGTTGGGCTCTCCATTGCTGTAGCCGATGCCCATGAAACCGTCATCGAGAATGTAGACATGACTACCTCTAAAAAAGGTGGAGCCGGAGCTGTAAGAGAGGTCTGCGAAGCAATACTGAAAGCTCAGGGATTCTGGAATAAAATTTTAAAAAATTTTTTATAGTGTTTCCTTTATAAATATCGTAAATATTTTCTGACAGGAGCGCAAAGGACTCTCTTTTCCTCAGTTTCTACCTTTGACGACTTCGTAAAAAGTCGGATTTAGTGAACCTGCCCACCGTCTGGCAGGCGGGTCTGTCATTTCGACCAGAGGGAGAAATCTTAAGTTTTCAGCATGTTACATTGGTAAGATTTCTCGCTTCGCTCGAAATGACATGTTGTTGAGACTTTTTACGGGTTCATCACCTTTGCTTCAGAAATTCTAAGTATATTTTTTTCGAAATTTCAAGATTACTGGTAATTAAGCTAATTTACTCTGCGGAACAATTCAAATAGGGAGATCTATGATGAAGACATTAAAAAAATGGATTTTTTTACTTCTAATCATCGTTGCTATCCATCTCACTGGCTGTTCTTTCCTGAACAGGTTTCAGAAGGAAGGAAACTTACATCTTTCTGGATTAAAGGAGCCAGTTACCATTTTGCGTGATAATAAAGGTATGGCTTACATCTATGCCCAAAACAAATATGATGCCCTTATGGCACAGGGTTTCGTAACAGCCCAGGACAGGTTGTTTCAAATGGAACTTACTAAACTTTTTGCAACAGGAAGGATCTCGGAGCTGGCCGGAGAGAAAGGAAAGGCCATTGACATCAGGATGAGGACAATTGGCCTTTATCGTAATGCGAAAAAGCATGCAGAGATACTGGACAAAAAGACACGGCTCTTTTTTCAAAAATATCTGGATGGGGTTAATGCTTACATAAAGACCCGCTCAGACACCCATCATCTTGAATTTAGACTTGCCGGCATCAAGCCCGCGCCATGGACAATTGCAGACTCCCTTGCCATTGCATACTATATGGGCTGGGACTCTGCAGCTAACCTTCATACAGAAATTATTACACAGATGTTGGTAGAAAAGGTAGGACTGGAGCGTGCTATAGAAATCTTTCCCCTTAATATTAATCCGGATGACTCTTCTCAGAAAAGCAATGATGCCAAAGTCACAGCTCAGGAATTTGCACAGCTATATCTCGCTACTGATAAGAAAATCATGTCTTATGTTAAGGATGGCACTCTCCGTGTAGGAAGCAACAACTGGGCTGTGGGACCCCTGCTCTCAGCAAACGGAAAGCCTATTGTGGCGAATGATCCTCATCTCGATGCCAGGATCCTACCAGGCCCTTGGTATCCAATTGGTATTATTACCCCAGAATTCAGGGCAGTTGGGGTAATCATACCTGGCACTCCGGGGATGGTAGTGGGCAGGACCGATCATATCGCAATAGGCGTAACCAATGCCTATGGCGATGCACAGGATCTCTATGTCGAGACCGTAGATCCGGAAAATCCTAATAGATATTTAGAGGGCAAAAAGTCTCTGCCGTTTGAGGTAATTGAAGAAACGCTTACCATCAAAGACAAGGATGCGCCCCAGGGATACAGGAAAGAAAAGGTTAAGATCAGGCTCACCAGGAGAGGGCCTGTTATATCCGGTGTGCTGCCAGGACTTAAGACTAATAAGGTGATTACCATCCGATGGTCAGCATTTGAGACCATGGAGCCTTCGATAGGGCTTGATCAGTTTCTGACTGCCACGTCTGTAAATCATATTCGTGAAGCGCTAAGTCATATAAATCTTATCATGCTCAACTTTGTTTTTGCCGACACAGATGGAAACATCGGGTGGCAAGTGTCAAGCAAGCTCCCTATCAGATCACAAGGCGATGGGACAATACCCTATGTGGTGAAGGACAGCTATGACAACTGGGCTGGCTGGATTCCATTTGATGACATGCCCCAGCTCTATAACCCTCAAAAGGGTTGGGTTGGTACCTGCAATCATAAGACTGTGGGAATGAATTATCCCTATTACTACTCCTCCACCTTATCGCCATCTTACCGCTATCAAAGGCTCAAACAACTTCTTAACAGCCCTGGTAATAAGTCTGTGGATGAGCACTGGCAATTTCAAAGGGACATCATGAATCTCATGGCAAAGAAGATCGCTCCTGTAATAGCAAGGGCACTTATTACCCATAATGACACTAAACAAATGGGTCAAATCCTCTCCCAATGGGATTACCTGGATGATATTGATAAAGCTGCCCCCACAATATTCCAGGCCATATACCGAAAATTTGCCCTCTTGGTTTTTCAGGATGAATTAGGAGAAGAACTTGCAACGACCATGCTGGATGAATGGGACTTCTGGGAGGAAAAGCTTCAGAAGATGGTGCTAAATGGGATATCGCCCTGGTTCGACAACGTCCACACCAAAGATATCAAGGAAACTGTGGATAAACTCCTCCACCAGGCAGCCCTGGATGTGACTGATACTCTTGGTGAAAGCCTCGGCAAGGACCCTAATAAATGGGCATGGGGGAAGGTACACCAATTGGAATTGGTAAGCCCCATCAGGAGGGAAGGGTTTGGAAAGGGGCTCGTGGGTGGAGGATCTCACCCCTTCCCTGGCTCTGGAGAAACCCTTTGCCGCGGCATTTATGATTTTAATGATCCCTTTGGTGTTACTATTTCTGCATCTTTACGAATGGTAGCCGACCTGGGCGATGATGACAAGGTTCTGGCAGTTCTTCCAGGGGGTGTCTCCGGGCGTTTATTCTATCCTCACACAAAGGATCAGATCAAGGCATTCATGAGTGGGAAAAAAGTGTACTGGTGGTTTAGCGATACGGCTATACAGGCACATTCCAAGACTACCCTTGTCCTGAGCCCTCAATAAAACAAGTAAATCGTGCCTGAACGAAAAGCCAGTTCATACACGATTTTGGATTTTGGATTAAAAAATAAAGCAATTTCAAAGCTCTGAAGATTTAAGGCAAAAACTTGAAAACTATATTTCGAGGTTTTCGTTCAGACACTAATTAAAACAATTAAAATGCATCTGAACTTTAAAAGGAGAATTAAATGAGTAATTTGATTCAAGGAAACCCATGGGTCTGGGTGGTTATTTTGGATCCTGGTAAAAATGAGCAGTTTTTAGGACAACACTACAAAGAAGAAGATATATTGTTCATACCAACATTTTTGAAAAAAGAAGAAGCCTTAGAAGGCCTCGGCCATATTATACGTGATAAAGGGAAAAAATATGAGGTCCAGGCTATTCTGTATGAAGAATTGGCGCGTGATGCAGCTGAACATAATTTTATGCTGTTTATTCTGAATGGGGCGGGTGAAGTACTTGAAACGGGGAATTAAACCATACAGATTTCGCATTGTCCTTCAAGTGATTAGGGTAATCCGTGTAATCTGCGAAATCTGTGGATTAAAAAACACTACACATCCAAGCACGATATATCTTGATGGGAGACCCCTGTTTCATAGAGGTAAAACTGAAAATGTCACTCACTTCTTTACCATGGATAAGATTCTGGTTTGCCATAATCGTCTTGTGCTTTGTTACCCCTTTGGTGAGTTCTGCTTCCGATTATATGAGGACGGGTACCACTCATTTTGTCTTCTATTTTCATCCCCAGGATAAACAATTAATGAAATCCTTGATTGATGATGCTGAGGTATTGAGAGGAGAAGTTATGAAGGATCTGGGCTTTGACTTCAAGGAAAAAACCAGGGTCTATCTGGCTCCCTCATTCAGCAAATATCAAGAAATTCAACCAGGGGGAGAAGTCCCCTCCTGGTCTGCAGCGGTAGCGTACCCCAGCTTAAACCTGATAATCATACAATCCCCCAGGGCAACTAAAAGCAAAAGTATTGATTTGAGAAAGGTCTTTAAACATGAGTTCACCCACATCGCCCTGGGAAAAGCCTTTAGCAAAAGAGAGAAAATCCCCAGGTGGTTGAATGAGGGACTGGCCATGTACGAATCCAGGGAATGGGACCTCTCCAGAGTTTCTGCCATGACACGGGCCGTCCTTACAGATTCACTTATACCACTATCGGAGATAACTCACTGGTTTCCATTTGAGGCAGATAAGGCAGAGCTCGCCTACTCACAGAGTTTTTACCTTATTTCTTTCCTGATAAGCGAATACGGTAAAGATGATTTCCATAGATTTTTAAAAGAATATAGTGGAGGTAAAGGACTGAAGGATGTTTTTATAGACGTTTACGGTATTAAGTGGGAAGAGCTTGAAGAAAAGTGGAGCAATTATCTCAAAGTGAGATTTAGCTGGCTTCCTATAGTTACCAGCGCCACAACCCTGTGGTTTTTGGTCACTATCGTCTTTATTCTTGCGTATATCAAAAAGAAAAAGGCAAATAGGTTGAAAATTGAGCAATGGGAAAGGGAAGAAAACACCTAAGCGTAAAAATTGAAGGTGGTATCGAAAGGTATGATATATATCACTCCAACTATCGCAATTAACGAGAGCGAAATTAAACAGGAATTCATGCGCGCATCGGGTCCTGGAGGGCAAAATGTAAATAAAGTCTCAACGGCTGTTCAGCTCCGATTCAATGTGGCCAGCTCTCCTTCTCTTCCAGATGATATTCGCAAACGTTTATACAACCTTGCTGGTAGAAGAATTACCGAAGACGGAGAACTTATTATACATGCACGGCGGTTCCGTACTCAGGAACGAAACCGTCAGGATGCATTTGATCGGCTGGTCAAATTAATCCGCAAAGCCTCTGAAAGACCCAAAGTTCGCCGCAAAACAAGGCCGACGCTTCAATCGAAACGGCGCCGGTTAGAGGCAAAACATCACCGAAGCGAGGCAAAACGCATGCGACGGCCAGCTTCACCTTCTGAATGAAAACAGATTTCTAATAAATTCACTAATTGTTCCATAAAGGATTATGCCCTTTACCTTTATAACTTGAAAATAAAGATTCCTTCGTGGAAAATTATTAAAAGGAGTACAAAATGACCACACTGTTTACACCAAGTGAAATTAACGGTATGACAATTTCGAACCGTTTTGTGCGATCCGCCACCTGGTCGGGAATGGCAACTGATGATGGTGCAAGCACTCCTCAGCTGGTTGACTTAATGAGCGATCTTGCAAAAGGGGGTGTCGGCCTCATTATTACCGGTCACGCCTATGTTCAACAAGATGGGCAGGCAGGACCATGGCAACTGGGCATTTATAAGGATGAACTTATCCCAGGTCTTAAGGCCATTACCCAGGCAGTACACGAAAACGGCGGGAAAATCATCTTGCAACTGGCACATGCCGGTTTCTACGCCCAATCTGCGCTCACAAGACAAACTCCTCTGGCCCCATCAAATATAGATGGACTTTCAAAAAAACCCCGAAAGGAGATGAGTGTTCAGGATATCAAGGAAATGGTCAACTCCTTTGGGGAGGCAGCCAGACGTGCCAAAAAGGCGGGATTTGACGGTGTTGAAATCCATTTGGCCCACGGATACCTTCTTAGCCAGTTTCTCTCTCCATTTTTTAATCGTCGGACCGACGAATATGGCGGTAAAATCCAAAATCGTGCCAGGATCCTTCTTGAAGTACTTGAGACTATCCGAAATGTTGTAGGCCGAAACTATCCCATTCTCGTGAAACTGAATTCCCAGGATTTCATTGAAAATGGGCTCAAATTGGAGGATTCAATCAGAGTCGGCACCATGCTTTCAGAGGGAGGGATCGATGGTATAGAGTTAAGCGGGGGACTCCTGACTTCCTCTAAGTTTAGTCCCAGCAGGAGAGGGATTACCTCAAAAAACAAGGAGGCATATTTTCGCAATGAGGCACAATCCTTTAAGGAGACAATAAATGTGCCTCTAATCCTCGTGGGCGGAATAAGATCATACAATGTAGCCAATCAACTCATTGACGAGGGAGTGGCCGATTATATTTCTACTGGAAAGCAGGCGACCTACGGAAGGCCGCATGCATTTCAGTTAACAAGTGTTTCTCCCCAGCCATGATCGGAAAAGGTATATACTGTGTGACAGAGAAAAAGGGGAAAGGTCTTAAAAGTTCTTAAGATAAATAATGAAAGAACCTTTCACATCCATTATCTACACATTAATTCAACCAAAAAAGGGAAAAGATACCTTTTCCATTTTCGATCCTACCAAGCAACTCGACGAAAAACGTACGGACAAAGCTGGCATTGCTCAGTCACTTAACGCCGCTTTCCTCATAGCTCTCGCAGACCGTAAACACCCGGAATCAAAACGGGCAAAACGTTTTTTGACTCGTATGAGAGACTCATCCGAATGGGCAAACATAGCTACATTTTACCTAAATGGAATAGGCTTGGTTCATAGGGAAATCGAAGGTATGTGCAAAAAAGACCCAAATTTTTCTAACCGTCTAAAAACACTCTCCGAGTGGATGTCAAATAAAGAAAACCTGAATAACGCTGAAGAAACAATAGAAAAAATATGGTCTGTATTTTTCCCGGAAGGAAATGACATTTTAGCAAATAAACAAGAACGTATAAAAGCATTACGAGCGAAACGAACTGTGACTATTACAGAACTCAACGCGACCCCAATCACCGATCCAGCTCAACAGATGCTCTTCACCTCAAATGTGCTCCTTACCATCCCCTCAGAATCGGAATCCCTAAATAATCTCCCTCTCAGCGACCACCTGAAAGAAAAGCTTCCCAAGATTACCAGCGAGCCCCAGGTTTTTAGCTATGATCATCCTGTCCAGCTTGGGATCGATCCAGAGAAAACCGAAGTACTATATGGCCTTCGAGGCCTTGAGACAGCCTTTGAGTTTGAGTGTGATCGTGGCGCTATGTCATGTGATGCAAAACCTATTTGTGTATTATCCGTTTCTGTAACCCATCGTGGTCTTCGAAACATTGCAAAAAGCTACCTTGAAGAATTATTCTTTCACTCAGAGAGCCTGAAGAATATTGATGTCTATGTGTTCACAGAAATAGACACACAACGAATAATTGATGAAATTCTCGCCCCTGCTGCCATGCATTACCTGCGGCATAATGATGCGAAAGAACTCCTCAGTGTTTTTGGTGTGGACGGCGAATATGGCAGGCATTACAGCTTCCTAAAGGCTGTTGCCGCTTTTTGGTGTGCCTTTATTCAGCCGAAGATCAAGGCTACATTTAAAATCGATCTCGACCAGGTCTTTCCACAAAAGGAGCTTGTGGAACAGACAGGCAATTCTATTTTTGAGCATTTCAGGACACAGATTTGGGGAGCGCGCTGCTTGGATTCTAATGGACAACCTTCAGACCTCGGTATGATAGCCGGAGCACTGGTTAATCAGCAAGACATCGAAAAATCCTTATTCACTCCAGATGTTCCATTTCCAAACTCTCCCCTTTCCCCAGATGAATATATTTTCTTTAGCACGTTACCACAAGCGCTCTCAACCGAGGCGGAAATGATGACACGCTATACTAAGAACAAGCTATATGGCAAAAGAACATGCATTCAGCGTATTCATGTAACTGGAGGAACAAACGGTATCCTCATTGATAGTCTGCGCCGCTATCGCCCTTTTACCCCCTCTTTTATTGGCCGAGCAGAGGACCAGGCATATATTCTCTCTGTATTAACGAATTCGGGCACAAGACTGGGATATGTACATAAAGACGGTCTTATCATGCGCCACGACAAGGAGGTATTTGCCCAGGAAGCAATCCAATCCTCTTATATAAGCAAAATCGTCGGTGATTATATACGCATACTTTACTTTTCTGCATATGCCAATGTACTCACCAACGATGTCGCAAAGCTAAAAGATACAATCGATCCATTCACAGGTTGTTTTATATCAAAAATTCCGGCATCTGTTACCTATTTGCGCTTTGGGCTTAAGGCAGCATCCTTCTTTGCCGCCGGAGAAGAAAAGAAAGGGTTTGAATTCATCAAAATAGGTGCCCAACGTATCATGGACGCTCTTGATTTTGTACACGGTGAAAACAGTATGCTCAAACAACGTTATGAAAAAGAACGCCTTGGCTGGAACCTCTACTATGACATCCTTTCGGCAGTCGAAGACGCACTCAAGAATAACGACAGCTTTGCACTGGAGTTGAGGAAAAAAGCGGAAACCATCATCTATCAATGTTACGTAAAATTCGGATCAAAATGAGGGAGGAAAACTATAGTATAAAATCTATTATTTTGATGGTATATGATTATAGACTTGTCAAACCGCTTTAATCGATAACCACGCATACAATCGTACATAAAAGCAAATATCCTGATTTAAAGAGGAAGAAAAATGTTCACACCAGGGATTTTAGTTAAAATGACCAAGGGTTATAGGGGAATAGAAGGTGTAGTTACTGAAAGGACTGAATCTCGATTTGAATTATACATCCTGAAACTCGACAATGGCCTTAATTTGATTGCAGGCCCCTCGGCCTTTATTCCACTGGAAAAGGAAGGGGAACAACGAGTAGATTCAGAAATGAATAAGGGGAAGTCTGATGGCGGATGAGGATGAATGGGCATTAGACCCATCTGTGCAGATGATGCGAGAAGTGTTTGGACGTATAGAAGCAGCCCAAGAAAAATTATTACAGCGTTTGAGTATTTCACCTTTTGATACCAGGCTCAGACCCTGGCGTGAGACTGCTCTAAAATTCTTTGAGAAATCCTGGATACAAGCTAAAAAATATGGAATAGATTTAGAAGAAAACCAAGCTACTGCTATCTATGTTCATTGCTTGACACGGGCTATCAATATAGAGGACATCGAAGTTGCACACGATGCATTCCCTAACGATGAAAAGATTGAGATGCTTCTTAAGGAGACATTGTCATGATCAAGTTACGCTTATTTGGCCGTTGTCGGATATACCATGATCCGGTAACCCCGGTCATCAGGGCTCCAGCTGAAATCGGATGGGATGCATGGTTTCGGACTATTGCTCTGGTTACACCCAATCTCCTGAAAGGCAGGGAGTTGCTAATGCGCACTCGTGGTTGGTGGACAGTCGAACCATCAGACGTGGCAGTAGTAGTAGAAGCACATGGTCGATTAGTGGTAGGAGAAAAAGGTGAACTTATGGTAGAACTCTCTGATCAGGAAACAGCAGATGCACTCTCTTCAGCGCTATCTGAGCGCTTTGACAGCCAAGTGCTGCTTTCTCCATAATATTTCGTGCCAGGAATGATATTTTCTTCGATAATAAAACTTTTATCTGACTACCAATAGCGATTCTTTGGAAATTCTATGCTTTTTTTAATTATGTTGAAATATTTCCATTTAAAAAGTATCTATAATAGTATATATAAATAAGGTGTTACTATTCAGGTTCCAAGGTTCACACCTGCCCGCCCCGATTGTATCGGGACAGGCGGGGTTCAAGCCTGCCCTGGTACGACGTAACCTGCGCTTTAAAACGGTTCTAATGAACGCTGCGCCTAGGGATTCTATAAAAAGGACTGCTAAACCAGGTCTGGGCCAGGGGTTAAAGAGATAAAATACTGTCGAATCATCAATCTAAAGCATTTAGTTTCGATTTGAAGATAAATAAGAAGTTCATCCGATTCTTGCCACAAGCCACGCCGTATTGGATGGATGTCAACCGTGAACCCTGAATCCCGATTTATCAGCGATTTTTTAGGGCTATTTGATTAGACCAATTAATTCCAGCGGAACCTGCTATTTTCTGTTATTACAGGCAAGGCATTTACATTTTATAATCAATT
>JAFDHR010000200.1 GCA_019308645.1 Deltaproteobacteria bacterium | reverse complement strand
TGAGACAGTTATCAACCACACAGAACCTTTAGCCAAGGCTGCCTAAGGGCATCCTCAGTTTCCAAAGTAAAATTGCCAAAATCAAGGACATAACTTATGAGACGAGGTACTAGGCACCTGGTGCGTTACGATTATGTTTTGGGTTTAGCCTAGAAATAAGAAAGCTCTCCAGTGCGTATGCCAAGTAAGCTTGCTCTATATCAAAGCCTATCGTGACAATATAATCTGCTTCTTCAAGTTTTTTATCTTTTGCCTCATATGTACCTGGGCCAATACATTTCATATGATCCTGCATGCGGCTCCCTAAACCATGCCCCCTATATCTTCCACTCCCTCTTGATGCCCCCACGCCAATATAAATAACCTCGTGCTTTGTAAGAAAGGCATATACCCCTTGCTTATCATGATTTGGCATAGATCCTTGAAGAAAATAAGCCTCTGACCATTCTGGTGCTGATTTATCGATTTCTTGCTCACACCAATGTTTATCAGAGAACTCCTTTGTCACGGATTTTAGCTTCGAAATTGCTTCCATTTATTCACCCCCTAACCAGTTAGTATATAGTTTCTATATAGTTTTAAATTAATAAAATATTTCGAAAAAATCCTCTATTTCATGATTTTTCAAACTGTATTACACTATAGTCTGAATGTTATCCGATAACCACATAATTACGAAAATGTCCAGTATTTGCATTCAACACTAGCTTGCCATATACTGGAATCTGAGCAGATTTAAGCATACATATACTAATAAAAAACACTAACCACTTTTCATTTAAAGATGATCTCCATCCTTCAGGATGTTATCTACTACAATTTGGTCGTATTCGTAAAATGATTCCAAAAATGCCTTAACAAATCCGTAGTTAAGTTGATTAACCTCCCCAACTCTTTGCTTCAAATCATTTGAAATAAAATCAAGCATTTCCTGATTTATGTCATATCCAAGCTCTTTATCTCCAAATTCTTTTTCTAAAATTTCGTTCCACTTACCAATAAGATCTCCAATTAATTTTAGGTCGCTGGGGTAAACAATAGAGCCAATTGAGTATTCTTTTTCATTTTGTAAAAGGAATAATATCTTTGTAGTAAAACGATGTCTATAATCCGTGTTTTGATACAACCACTTTCCATTCTGGTAAATGAAACTGAATTCTTGAGCACTAATCTCTGAATAATCTCCACCAAATATATCTTTTAGGTTTTTCTTATCAGTCCAAGATAAAGAATCAAGACATAGAAAATCCTTTAGCCTGAACTCTTTTCCATGGGTCGGGGTAATGATATCAATAATTTTTTTAAGCAACTGATAATTATCCTCTTTTCTTTGGAAAAGTAAAAGGATCCTATTATCAGGCATTAGTTGATATCCTCATTAGGGAAACACATTTCTTTTAATGTAATCAATTGATCCGTGTGATCTTCCTAAGCACAGATTCCTCATAACTTGTGAGTAAGTCAGTATTTTCTAACCTTATTCTGAGCATTTTCAAGCTTGGAATTACTAAATGGTTATACTTAAATTCAGCGCTGTGCCCAAACTGGTTATCGACGTGAACCCCGCCATCCTTTTCTACCTTCCATGTCCTTGTATTATGAATAGCCTTTGCCAGAGCGAGTGCACCCTCAGTAGAGTGATAACTGACACGGTCGAGGATATAATGAATTGTAAGTTTATCGAGTATTCTTCTTAACTCGATGATATCCTTTTTATTGACAACATATGTGTTGTTCTCTATCTCTATTATACCAATTTCACCATCATGGGACATTTTGGCCTCTGAAATTCAGTATAGCGTGCCATAGGTGACAGCAGGATTCTATCTGATTCTCTTATAGACTACAAACACAATACTAAACTTTTTCGGCTTTCAAATTGTCAGCAATGATAGCAGTAATCGCTAGCTCAGCATAACGGGGCGGGTAAGCAGCAGGTATGAAGCGTAGCGAAATACCTGTCCGTCTTCACCCGCATGGTTAGATGGGGACTTAGTTTTGTTTATATAGCTGCTACTTTTATTCTAGAAATTGCACCAGATAAATTCAGTATCTTGTGTCCAATTCCCATATCGGCTATAAAATGTTGGATTTGAGTGTTACGATCAAAATCAGCAGGATTTTCATGAATAAAGATGTCTACGTCATTTTTTATTGCAATAAGCAGAATATTCACATCTCGATGTTTCCTTGTAGAGATATGATAATTCTCAGTAATGCTCTCTCTTTCATCGGGAGAAATAGCAATATCTCCTTTATTTGAAACAACAGTTCTGATATTGCTCAATAAATTCGGATCATTTGTATAAAGAGTACTTTTGCATAGTTCACAATCATATTCTTTTTTTTTACTCTCCAGCCATCGTCTTTCTTTTTCCATCTTTGGTGAAGTGCCGCGGTTTAGATAACTTTCAATTTCTTCAATTGAAAATAAAATCACCCTTATGCTTTCCTTCTTTAACCACAAGTCAAGCTTGTTAAAATCATCTTTTGTAAATGGCTGGACACAACGACCGAGTTCCAAGCACTTGTACATTTTATCCCAAACACTTCTATCCAACATGACACTTGCCATTAAGCCCGCTCCTTTGCCAGCTCATGGATTTGCAAATTGATACCAACAGACCTTACAGAAATAATAAAAGGAGAAAATGCCCCGTGGCAAGAATTGACTCCATTTCCTTCACTTATTATTTAAGGTCGCGCACAAAACCAAGGATGTTTTCTGAACCAACTTCTATTCCGTCGGTCGTACTAATTCCCAACTTAAATTCCCTGCCACCTGCCTTTACTTTCCTAATTACGAATCCAAATGGTTTCTCATCCCTACCACGAGAAATCTTACCATCTTTTGTAACATAGACGATAATATAGTTGTTATCTTTATCATATCTCCCAGTTTGGACAGGCAAGGGCCTGGAATTACCTATCATAATAATTTTATTGGGAGAGAATAGGTCTATAGTAAAATAATCCCGTTTGGTGTACCAGACCCCAGAAACATCTTTTCGGAATATCTTGGATTCTTTCTCTAATTTAGTGCGATTGGTATTAGCGTATTTGATAATTTGGTCAATTTTTGCCTTTACTTGCTTCTGCGCTCTGAATTTTGCGGCCACTCTTTTCCTTGTTTTTTCTTTTTCTTTTAATTCCCGTTCCTCCTGTTCCCTTTTTGCTTTCTCTATTCTTGATCTGCCCTCTTCTTCCTTTTTCTTTTTTCCTTCATTAAAAGCCGATGACGCTAACTGATTATAATCCTCTATAAATTTCATAATCTTCGGTAATTCGCTACTTGCCTGACAGCGCCCCCCACGCCCCGAAATCGCATAATTTTTCATATGCTCAATATTTCTAACAAGGTATTCTTTTCGCCTTTCTTCAAGTTTTGGATCGTAAAATTTAGATTGGTAATAGCTGGTTATGCTATCTATTACTTTCACCGCATTTGAAGCCAAATCAAAACATGCACTAGGCGATTTGACACCATAATCAATCTCTAAAACTGTCCGGACAGCCTTTTGCTTTCCTAGATGGTATAAAGACAGCATGCCTCTCGGCTTAGTAAGAATTTTTTTCTTCATAAAATCAAAAAACTCAACCTTCTTCGAAACTGAAATTTGACTGCTCGGCTTCTTTTCCGTTAGCTTTTTAAGGTCAAGCTGCGCTTCAACGTTACCAATGCTTAAAACAAAGAATAATAGGAATGCTATAAGTAGCCCCAAGATACTTGTTTTGTTGTACATTTTGATACTCCTTTCATTTTGGATTGGATTAACGTGTGTAATTTATTGCCCAAAAGCCATCGTATTAGTGACCAGCCGTGCCTTAAAGTCTACATTTACCTGGTTAAGCTTTCAAATATTCAATTCTACTATTATTAGTTGTTTTTGATATCTGGAAGACCCAAGCCCTTACAAATTTTTCTCGCAAGCTTATCAGGGATTTCGGAGTGACGCGGCACAGTTTCGATTTCTCCAGTTAATGGATTAACCCATAATGAATGGGCGCCTCCTTCACGTTTAAGATAACATCCATTCCTACGCAAGTAGCGTAAAAGAGCTTGTCTTTTCATGAAATTGCGATAACCTCACGAATCGCATCGTCGGGCACTCCTCGCATGACATCTTCTCGTCGATCTTCAAGGATCAGAGAAATGGCCGAAGCTAAGCTCGCCTTACATTCCTCTATCGTTTTACCTTGGCCGTTTGCGCCTGCGACTTCGGGACAATAGGATATATACCAGTCTCCATCTTTTTCAATAATGGCGGTAAATTCGTTATGCATAATTTTTCTCCCTTTTATTTAATTTTATAGAGACTCAAAAAAAGATTCTATTAACTCTTTATGATTTTCAAACTTGGTTTTTAGCAGCAGGTTATGCGAACGATGATTAAGCAACCTGGTAAATGACCGGACAATAGTGGGGTTCAGGTATAGGCTTCCCGTTTGTATGGGCTGACTCAAGCCAAGCTTTCTTTGCTTTCACGACCTCTGAGAGAGCTACCTCTGGAGTCTCACCAAAGGCTGAGCAATGACTTAGATCAGGAATATCAGCGATATAACCTTCGTCATCCTCACTATAGAAGATATTGATATGATAATCTTTCATTTCATCAGGGCACTGTAAGGTTATCCTCTGAGCTGGTTTATCAACTGGAAATAGACCTTTCAGAAATCAGCCGCATAACCGTTACATTATACTGCTTATATGCAGTTTATACTACTGCAACACAAATTTCATATTGTAATTATCCAATAAGTAAAATGTGTTATTCAATAATGAGCGTAATATTCGGAAAATCATTATATCGTATTCCGGAGAAAATGCCACCCAAAAGATATGGGAGGTTCAGGGTATAGCATACTTACATAACATTGACCGATTATCAGACGGCCATATGTCCTATTCCCCAGCCACCCTTCCTTGAAAAAAGTAAAAGGCGGTTAAAAAGAAAAGTCTTCAACCGCCAGGTGTTGAGTGCCTGCGAAACACCTGTCAGCGTCTATCTGCTTGTTCGGCAAATCTTTTTTTTCTTTTCTTTATGATATTTATTAATGACCTAAGGGCCTCATTGATCGACTCTTGATCTGGAAAAAACTCAGCAACATCAGGATCAATTAACACTAAATTCGTACCCTCAGCATATCTTTTCGCATATTTGCCTCTAATGCCTTTACTAAAATCATACTCTTCCAGCATATCTGGATCATTTTTCATTGCTTTCATAATTTCCCCTCTCTTTTTTAGTGGCTTTCCTGGCGCTTATTATTCGAATATTATCCCCTCTTTCAGTATGAACCACAACCAATAATCTATTTTTATTTGACATTCCAATAAGGACCACTCGCTCCTCATCTATCGAGTGTAAAGGATCATCTATTGTTAAAGAAAAAGTGTCTTGGAATGCTGTAATTGCTTCCTCAAAAGAGATGCCATGCTTTTCTATGTTACTTTTAGCCTTTTGGGGGTCCCATTCAAATATAAGCATTGAATCACCATCAAATTATTATAGCCAAACATTATACTGCCTATATGCAGTTTATATTACTGCAACACAAATGTCATATTGCAATTAAAGTAGAATGTGTTGTCCGATAATAAGTTTAATATTCGGAAAAGGATTATATCTTATTCCAGAGAAAATGCCACCCAAAAGATATGATGGGAGAGTTGGTAATTTCGCAATCTTTGCCTTTTTCCAATTTGATACTAAATTCATCTTACGCCGCCAAAGCCTCATTCAAGATGGCAACCTAAATAATTTAAGTCAGTGATGCGATTTCTTTTTCACCTCATTTAAAAACCAATCCAAATAATCATCGAGCCTGTTGACAAGATAGTACGGCAGATTCAGCAGGAAGAAAGGCTTTCCTCCGATGGTTTTGAGCGTATTTATACATACCTCCTCTGAATAAAACCGCACAGCATAGGGGTGAGGGGCTTGGTCAATAAACTGGTGCAGAGAACGCAAGCGTCCTGCGGCGCCGGATTTGACTTCGATGGGTATGAGATAATCACCGAAGGGCACTACAAAATCCACCTCTGCATTGGACTGCTTTTTCTCACGAACCCAAAAATGGAGCCCATGTAGAACCGACGTATTCACTGCCAGCAACTCCTGACCCACGATATGTTCGGCGATCTTGCCCTTATATACATTGTTGAGGTCAGCGGATTGAAACAGATCTTTCTGTAGTCCTGCGAAATAATTTACCAAGCCAGTGTCCAGAAGCTGTAGTTTGGGCGATCTTTTTCGGTCAGCCAACAAAGGTGGTTTGGTATGCGTAGTGGGATATATAAGGTGTAAAAGCATAGCTTTCTCAAGAACAGAGAACGCTTCACTCATCTCCCGCGAGCGATAATTGGATCTACCAAAACCTTGAAAGGTAATGCGGGAGCCGGCTTCGAAAAAAGCGTTTCGGATAATATGTCGAAGCACAGCAGACTGGGTTTGATTGGATGCATATTTCTCGACATCATCAAGATATGAAACGATAAGGCTCTCATAAACAGGCTTCAGTCGGTTCAGGTCTCTGGTATCAAGGTAGACCTTAACGATTTCTGGCATCCCCCCAATGAACGCAAATCGGTGGAATAATTTCAGCAGCCTTTCGTGGGCATAATTTGGCATCGGTATTTGATCGAAGATTCGTATTGCCTGAGTTTCATCACTGGCTTCTAAAAATTCACGAAACGATAGCGGACGCATGACCTGATATTCGACCCTTCCGACCGGGAAACTTATATGCCGATCTATCAACGATTCCAGCAGGGAACCTGCCGCAATGACGAAAATATTTCCCGCTTTTTCATAAAAATATCTCAACTCCGTTACAGCTTGAGGTGCATTTTGTATCTCGTCAATAAAGAGAAGAGTCTTCTCCCTATCTCGAACAGCGTTTTTATAGAAGAAGATAGATTCAACGCGTTCTTCAAATCCTAACTCCCGTTCGAATAGAGCTCTATCCTCCGGAAGCTCCAGATTCAAATAGAGATACTGATCAAATTGATCCGCCCAAAGATCTACGGCTGTGGTTTTCCCTACCTGTCTGGCACCGCGCAGAACTAAGGGCTTTCGATTGGTTTGATCAGCCCATTGATCGAATTTTAACAAGATGGATCGTGAAAACATTGTTTTATATCTCATAAAGTCAGGGATAATATAGAGGAAAAATGTATAAAAGTCAAGGTTAATTCAATCTAAAATTGTATAATAGTCAAGGTATTTAAAAAATGGCTTGCTCTGTAATATGTTCCACAAAAAACGCCATCTAAAAGATATGATGGGAGTGCGGGAAATGACACAATACAACTATAAAAACAAAGGGAGTCAAACTAACTACACTTTTCTTTTTTCTTTTGACACACAATCCCTTGTCTCCTATACTTTTTCTACTCACACCCGTAAAAATCCACACAATGAGATCATTGGCAAGATTGAGTACTTGAAGGAACTTGGAGAACGCATCCTGTCCCATTATAGACAGGGGTTTAGTTACAGCCAAATACGACGTAAGTTATTAGGCCCGGAGATAGCAATTGCCTATTTGACCCTGGGCCACTTCAGCGGGACAAACCTTATTCGCTCGTTCATCGAAGACCAACCGCGCATGAATGATACAAAAGAGGGGGCGAGAAATAAAGAGAGGTGATCATGATAAAAGATCAAGATTTTTTCGAGGATGTTTTAACCAAGGCATATAAAAGGATGCATCTTTATACGTGAGCTGAAGCCAGCTTGCAAGGCTTGCAAGCCCTGTGGGACTTACCACCAAAAGAGTATTCCTGGGCTACTGCTGGATATATGGGGGCTATTTCGTCTGGACAAACCACATGTGGTCTTCTGTTTGGTGGCAGCATAGCTATTGGCCTTCGCTACGGTCAAGGCAAAGAGGGCATCCCGGAGGAGCATGGACAGGAAAGAGACAAAGCCATTCATGCTGTGTACGAGCTTTAGATAGACTTTTTAAAAGAATTCGGCAGTACAGATTGTAAGACACTCTGCAAATGTGATTGGAGTAATCCAGAAGAGCTTAATCAATATATCCAAAATAAAGGCTGGAAAAACACCTGCGATATTTTTTTGAAGTTCGTAGTGAATAAATGCATTGAGTTGGCAGAAAAAGAAAAACTATAATTTAAGGAGGGCAACAATGAGTGTTGACGCATACGAAAAATTAGCCCGTGCTTTAGATCTCCTGCCCGGAGGTTTCCCGAGAACTGACTCTGGTGTTGAATTGCAGATCCTCAAGAAAATATTCTCACCCGAAGAGGCAGTAGTGGCAAGTAACATGACTGGCACAAATGAGACAACAGACGCGATAGCAGAACGGTCCAACCTATCACAGAAAGAAATTGAGACAAGACTTAAGGCAATGGTGGGTAAGGGTATTATATGGGGCTCAACAAAGAGAGATGGGATAAAGAGGTTCCGGCTCGCTCCATTTGTTGTTGGTTTTTATGAGGAACAATGGGATATCATGGACCATGAGTTTGCTCATCTGTGTGAGCAATACTGGAATGAAGGCGGGGCAGAAGGAATAATGCGCTATGAGCCAGCGCTGCACCGCGTTGTTCCGGCGCAAGGAACAGTTAAAACTGAGTTTATTCTTCCCTATGATGATATAAAACCATTACTACTCCAAGCCAAATCTTTTGAGCTACGGGATTGCATCTGTAGAAAACAACAAGATCTGCGGGAGACTCGAAAGTGCGACTTTCCTCTGGATGTTTGTCTTATTTTTTTACCGAAAGAAAGACCAGAAGGACCACACAGTATTACTCAAGAAAAAGCCCTTGAGGTGCTTGACCGAAGTGAAGAAGTGGGCCTGGTTCACACGGTAAGCAATGTTGCCAGGGGAGTCTTTTATGTATGCAACTGTTGTGGGTGTTGTTGCCAAATCCTAAGGGGAATAAACGAATTTGGCATCGAACAATCAGTTGCCAAGGCAAATTACTATGCAGTTGTTGATCCAGAAGTATGCCTTGGCTGTGGAATATGTGAGGAGCGTTGCCAGGTGCACGCATGCAGCGTAGATGAAGTATCAGTAATTGACCTGACCAAATGCATTGGCTGTGGTATCTGTGTTACTGGGTGTCCTAATGAGGCAATGAAACTCGAGTTAAGGCCCGACGCTGAGATAATTCACCCCCCAGACAATTACAAGGCATGGGAGCAACAACGGCTAAACAACCGAGGGCTAATTAAATAAAAAGACCGAAATACATCATTTGATACAAAAGGGGGTGCATAAAAAATGACACAAATTAAGGATGACCTGACAATCGAGCAACTTAAAGAAGTTATGGATTTTATAAAGAACGGCGACAGTACCCATGAAGATGTTGTTGATGCTGTTCACACCCTTTTACAAAGACCTGAGAATGTTTTCTATAGAGACATTGGACACGGTAGAGGAATGTGGGTAGCAAGAAATAATACCATAATATGTTCACGAACCCCGCAACCGACTTCGTGGTATTTAGGGGGATGTAGATGGAAGGAGTACAATAACGAGAGAGAGGCGGAAGCCGATGTGAGAAACCTTGCCAAAGGCATGAGCTACAAGTGGGCGATTCTTAATTTAATGTTTTCAATGATGGCATTAGAAGGAAA
>JAFDHR010000199.1 GCA_019308645.1 Deltaproteobacteria bacterium | reverse complement strand
CGTATGTGTATAGACATAGCCCCGCACTGTATCCTCATCATACCTGAGATCAGGTAAATATTCAGCAGGGCATGCCCTGACGCACACACTGCATCGCTGGCATAGATCTCTATCGATTACCGGCTTATGGGTTCTTCCTTCGATCGCCATGTTGTGTTTCTTGAGTTCGTTGTGTTTATTGTGTTAATTGAGTTTCTTGTGTTTACTCCCTACTGCATACTATCTACTTTATTTCCTCTCCCAGCATATAACCAACCTTAAGGGCTTTTATGTTTAGTTCCCTAAACCGTTGGCCAACATTTGCTTTAATGGATGAAATCAAAGACTTCTCGCTCACTATCCCGGTAATTACTACTGACGCCCCGAGCATAACAATATTGGCCACCTGCTTGTTATCTAATTCATCAATTGATGTTTTCGTTGCCGGTACGCCAATTTGTTGCACACCATGCATATCTCTCGGGTGTACGATCATATCGTCATAGAGGACAAGGGCACCCTGTTCGGCCACATCTTGTATATACTGGTCATATGCAGTCTGGGACATGACAATAAGGATGTCTGCTTTTATTACATGAGGGTATGTAATGGGATTTTCTGATATGACCACCTCGGACCTGGCAGAACCACCTCTGGCTTGAGCGCCATAGGAATTTGACCCGGCAACCCACTTGTCATCGTTAATAGCAGCATGCCCAAGGATCGTTCCAGCCAAAACCACTCCTTGTCCACCATAGCCGCAAAAACGAATCTGTTTAAGGTTACCCATTCCTAAACTCTCCAGTAACAATCTTATCTTTTAATTCATCTTCCGAAAAATTATCTGCCTCTTCCCTGGAAATACATCTCTCCATTAGATTTTTCAGCATATCGGCAGGAGAATCATATCTGTTTCTCCTTCCAAATTGGGTGGGACAGGGGGAAAGGACTTCAATAAAGGTAAATCCATGCATCGTAAGAGATTTTTTTATGGCACTCACCAACAATAAAGGCTGGGTTACTGAATATCGAGCCACATAAGAAGCGCCAGCGCCAAGAACTAATTGACAGAGATCAAATGGGCGATACCTATTGCCATCCATGGTTGTGGAAGTTAGAGCGCCCAAAGGAGATGTGGAGGCCACTTGTCCACCGGTCATGCCATAGATCATATTGTTCGCACAGATCACTGAGAGGTCTATATTCCTGCGTGCAGCATGGATAAGGTGGTTCCCCCCAATGGAGGTAAGGTCTCCGTCTCCACTTATAACCATGACATTGAGTTTGGGATTGAACATCTTTGCCCCTGTTGCAAATGCAATAGCCCGTCCGTGTAAAGTATGAAGGGTATCGGCATTGAAATGAGGGCTTGGGATCCACGCCGCACAGCCGATGCCAGAAACAAAAAGCATCTCATCCATACTTCTTTTACGCTCATCAATAGCCCGAAGTATGAGATTCATTAATATTCCATGTCCACATCCAGGGCAAAAGGGTGTTGAATCAATTCCTGGACGTAGATATTCTTCCAAATCCCTGCCCATTATATGAGTCTCCTTACCTCGTGTAGTATCTGATGAGGATGGATGATTTCACCATTGGTCTGGTTGTAAGGGATCACCTCACAGGTGGCATATTTCATTATTTCACCCGCAATCTGCCCCCTGTTCATCTCTGGGACAAAAATCTTTTTTGCCTTTTGGCCTATATCGTGAATAATTTCATCAGCAAAAGGCCAGATGGTCTTTAGCCTCAGAAGGCCGACCCTTTTTCCTTCTTTTCGGAGCTGCTCTATAGCAAAAAGTGCGCTTCGTGCAGTAAATCCATAGGAAACCACAATGACTTCGGCATCTTCCAGGTGATATGAGTCTGTCTGAATGATGCTTTCTCTATTATTCAAGATTTTTTTGTTAATCCTGCTCACGAGCCGTGAGTGGACCTCGGGGTCATCGGTTTTTCTGATCCCTATCTCATTATGTGTGGACCCGGTCACTAAAAGTTTTTCGCCCTCACCAAACGAAGGCATGGGCGGAATACCATCGTCCTGGTTCGTGCCAAAAGGAGGTGCCCCTTTCTTTTTTTCCCGATTAAAGACCGTAAGGGTGGCCTTCACCTCAATCCTTTCCCGTAAATGGCCAATAGCCTCATCGCCCATTACAAAAACAGGGACTCGATACTGTTCGGCTAAATTAAAGGCATCTATTGTCTGGTCATACATCTCTTGAACCGACCATGGAGACAGTGCAATAATATAATAGTCTCCGTGAGAACCCCACTTTGCCTGCATAAGATCGCCGCTGGCTACCCTTGTTGCCTGGCCAGTGCCTGGTCCGGCTCTTTGGATATTAACAATAACCAGAGGCGTTTCCGTTAAGGCAGCATACCCAATGCCTTCCTGCATAAGAGAAAAGCCTGGTCCAGAGGTGGCTGTCATTGCCTTGGCACCCGCCCACACTGCTCCAATAACGGAACAGATAGAAGCAATTTCATCCTCCATTTGCATGAACACACCATGTAGGTCTTTCAATCGGACGGAAATTCTCTCCATGATCTCACTTGAGGGAGTAATGGGATAGCCTGCATAATACCGACATCCGGCAGCGATAGCCCCTTCAGCCACTGCTTCATTGCCTGAAAAATAGTAATATCCAGCAGGAAAAGTACTGTTTATATTCCTATAACCCATATAATTGCCTCAAAAGCTATTTCGCACATTTACCTAAAAACCAATCCTATGCAATTATTTTTTCCTTCTTATTTTTCACTATTTAATTCAATAAAAGAATTTACGATGATAAAATCTCCCTAACCCTCTCCCCCACAATACCCTTTACATATTGAGTATGTTTTTTAAGCAGTTTCTTGGCACCAGGATAATCTCCTTTTCTAAGGATGTTAACAATACCTTGATGATGCTCCAAGGAAATATCTTGTTGCCCTTTCTTGCTATGATAAATAATCCAGTATCTTCTTAGCGATACTGCCAATATCTTATACAATTCAATTAATCGAGAGTTGTTGGAGACTTCTACAAGGCTATAATGAAAACCCGAAATGACACTAAAGGGATCATATTTCTTCAACAGGTTTTTCTCAAGTTCTTCGATCATAGCCGTTATCTTATCTGGGTATTTTTTTGCCATCTTTTTTATACAATCCAGCCCATAACATTCTAATATTTTTCTTATTTCAAACAATTCTTCCAAATCCCTCAGGCTTATATCTGTAATATAGGACCCTTTCCGAGGTAATGTGGTGATAAGTCCATCTCTTTCTAAAATCCTAAAGGCCTCCCTCACCGGTGATCTGCTTATACCCAAGTTTACGGCAATCTCAGATTCATTTATCTTCTGGCCTGGTCTAAATTCGCCGGTGAGGATCCTCCTGCGTATGTTATCCAGAACAACGGTCATCAGGCTTTTTATCTCAACTCTGTCCCAGTTCTCTCTTTTATTATTTTTATTGTTACCCACCTTAGTCTCCGTAAATGGTCGATTGTCGACAATTTTATTAGTTTTTTCCTTTTTGTCAATTGAATTTTTTATTGCTTATCATTTCCCTAATTTGATAAATTCCAGCAACTTTTTCTTTTTAAACATCCACTAACTATTAACATTGTCTATGGTTAGCATAAACCTCGCTAAAACAGTTGACAATTACATCAAATATGGTAAATGAGCACTATAATGAGCAGCAAAGAAAATAAAAAGCCTGTTATCAATATCGAGTGGTGTAAGGGATGCGGGATCTGTGTAGAGTTTTGTCCGGAAGATGCCTTAGTTATGGATGATATGGAAAAGTCTCAACTTGCATATCCAGAAAAATGTAATGGCTGTGGAATGTGTGAGCTTCGATGCCCTGATCTTGCAATTGAATTAAGATAATGCCATCCCCGTCCCGACCCGGAACGGGGCGGGGCAAGACACAAACAATTGAAAATCGACAATCGGAACTGGTGACTTTGTGTGTGGCTAAATTAAGTAAGGTATTTGATCCATGAAAAAAAATATCCGTTTTGTTCAAGGGAACGAGGCCGTTGTTGAGGCAGCTATGTATGCTGATCTGGATTTTTTTGCAGGGTATCCTATTACTCCTTCCACAGAGATTGCAGAGCTACTTTCTTATAGGCTCCCGATAAAGGAAGGAAAATTTATTCAAATGGAAGATGAACTCTCTTCCATGTGTGCAATAATCGGGGCCTCCCTTACGGGCAAAAAGGTCATGACTGCAACCAGTGGACCAGGTTTTTCCCTCAAACAAGAGGCAATTGGTTTTGCTGTAATGACTGAGACTCCCTGTGTCATAGTAAATGTTCAGAGAGGAGGACCTTCTACAGGTCTTCCCACAAGTGGAAGCCAGGGAGATGTTATGCAGGCGAGATGGGGAACCCATGGAGAACATGCTATCATTGCCCTGACAGCCTCCAATAATCAGGATGTGTTTGCAATGACAGTTGAGGCCTTTAACCTATCTGAAACCTTTCGAACCCCTGTTATTTTACTCTTGGATGAAGTTGTTGCCCACACCAGAGAAAGGCTTATAATGCCAAAACCGGGGGAGATAAATGTGGTAGAGAGACTCAAAACATCAGTACCGGAAGGAACTGACTTTCACCCTTACCTGCCTCGAGAGGATGGTCGACTTCCCATGTCTGATTTTGGTGGCGTCCATCGCTATAATGTTACCGGGTTAATGCATGACATGTGGGGTTTTCCTTCCGACAACCCAAAGGTCGTGTATGGATTAACGCACCACCTTGTAGACAAGATACAAGGTCACACACAAGAAATCACCAGGACAAAGGAATTCTTTATCGATGATGCAGACTGTCTTCTGGTCTCTTATGGCTCCTCTGCAAGAACAGCCCTTCATGTGGTAGAAAACAGAAGGGCAAGAGGTGAAAGGCTTGGGCTGCTGGAGCTCCATACGCTTTGGCCATTCCCTGCTGAAATTGTTAAGAAAAGATGCGCTTCTGTCAACTGTACGATTGTGGTTGAGATGAATATGGGTCAGATCTTTCAAGAGGTAAAAAAAGCTGTAGATGATCCTGGCAAGGTATTTCTGGCCAACCAAATCGATGGTAGCTTTATTACCCCTACAGACGTT
>JAFDHR010000198.1 GCA_019308645.1 Deltaproteobacteria bacterium | reverse complement strand
GATTAGAAGCTGATTAGCGGGAGATTAGGCTAATTTAATATATCGGAAATTCCATTTTTTAGACAGGATAGACAGGATAGTCAGGATAAATAAAAAATCATGTAAATCCAGTTAATCCCTGGCCCAGACCTGATTTATAAGCAAAAGTTCCAAAAACTAAACTCCTGAAATATTACAGCGAGAATAGCTTATTCCAAGCAAGTCGCAGGGCGGGCCTGTCAAAAAAGTTCTCCGACATGTCGGAGCTAAGTTCTATATGTGGGAAGGAATCAAAAATTTATTTTTTAGCAATCTTGATATTAGATTTGGTGCCTGGTTAATCATTGCCTTTGTATGTGGTCTCCTTATAGAGACATGCTGAAAAGCTTAGAAAAAAACTGGATAGGGGAGATAAGGCCTTCTTTCAGGGCATTCAGCACATACTTTCCAATGAGCCAGATCAGGCTATCGAACAGTTCACAAAGTCGGTTAAGATTAACTCAGATACTATCGAGACCTATGTCGCTTTGGGCCATCTTTATAGATCTAAGGGGGATATAGAGAGGGCTATCAGGATACGGCAGGGAATAATTTTAAGACCTAATCTGGACAAAGAGGTAAGGTTGAGAGCAATCTTTGATCTGGGACTAGATTACAGGAAGGGTGGATTTTTAAATCGTGCGATATCGGCATTTCAGGAGGTTCTTGAGGATGATCCAAACAATATAGAAGCCCTTGAGCAGGCCGAACGAATTTATGAGGATATGTACGATTGGGAAAAGGCCTTTAAAACGAGAGAGTCTATTTCAAAACTCGTAAAGGGTGATCATCGGCATATACTTGCCCACCAAAAAACAGAGCTTGGGAAGGTACAGGAAAGAAATGGTGATAGAGCAAGGGCTGAGAAATCCTATAAAAAGGCTATCTCTATCTTTGATAAATGCGTTGATACCTATCTTCATTTGGGTGATCTCTATTTTAGTCAGCAGGACCATCAAAAAGCTTTATCTACATGGAAGAGGGTAGTTGATGTGGCACCTAAGTTTACTTTTCTGGTCTATCAAAGGTTAGAAAAGACCTATTCGACGATGAAGAACCTAAAGGGCGTAGAGGATTTTTTACGCGGGTCTGCCCGAAAAAATTCTGATAGCGTTATAAGTTTAGCCTTAGCCAAGTATCTCTATAATAAGGGGGAGACAGACTCTGCTTTGGATGAACTGAATCAGGCTATTAAATCGGTCCCGTCATTTTTAAATGCGAGAAAATTTTTAGGGGAGATACTTTTTAAGGAAGGCAGAAATGAAGAGGCCTTAGAGGCATACAAAGATCTTCTTGTAATATTACCTTATTTCAAGTTTCAATGCAGCAATTGTGGATACATACCAGATGAACTCGTGTGGAAGTGCCCACAGTGCTTGAAATGGGATTCTATAGATATCATAAAGTCATCTTTTCCTAACGTGTCTAATGGTAATATGTCTTCTTAAATTTCTGTATTCTCGTATTTAGGGCTTTGTCCCAATACTCCCTGGCCCAGACCCGCCTGCCGTCCGGCGGGCAGGCCTGGCATGCAATGCTTAGGCTGTATTGCCAGGAATTATAAATAATATAGAAATTGCAATATTTGCCAAGGAAGTCGCGCCTCCCGATCCCGTCTCGGGACGGGGAGGGCGAGCCATCATTGCAGGTGAATGGCATATTTTCTCACCTACAGCAGGATAGAATTTCCTATACGTTAAATTATAAGGTTCTTATATGATACGCAGATTACTACTTGCAAAACATGTGCTGATATTTTTCTTTTTACCCCTGTTCCTTGTCCTCTTTTTCAATGCCTTTAATCGAGTTGCTATCGCAAAGCCCAATTCTGCAAAAATTCTTTTACACAAGGCAGAGGCGTGCACAAAACAGCTTTATCAATCTAAAGCTAAAAAGAAATATAGACATAATTGGGAGAAATGCATCAAGAGGTATGAAAAGACTTATAAGACATTTCCAGGAACAGATGGGGCAGCGCGGGCTATGTTCGCTGCTTGTAAATTATGGACTAATCTCTATGGTTACTCAGGGAGGAATTCTGATATTGACACGGCCGTATCACTCTATCGAAAAATGATAGCCAAATACCAGACCCATAGATTGGCTGATGATGCCCAATACAGATTGGGGGAAATCTTTTATAGGTATAAAAAGGATTTAAAGCAGGCCTATGTTGAATTTTTAAAGGTAGAGATCAAGTTTCCAAATGGAGATGCAAAGGTCAAAGCGTCTAAGATGATGGATAAGCTGGAACGTCTCTTAGGCAAGAAAAAATTGGCAAAAGGAAGTGTCAAGGAAATCAAGTCCAAGAAAAAGAAATTAATTGCAATAAAGGGTATCAGGCATTGGTCGACCCCAACTTACACGAGGGTGGTTGTCGACTTGGAGAACCCGGTCAAATACAAGAAACATTTATTAAAGAAGGACCTAGACCTTAGTAAGCCAAGACGCCTTTTTTTTGATCTACAAAATTCATGCATTAGCAAGGAGATAGAAAGTTCTATAGTCATTAAAGACGGACTGTTAAGAAGGGCACGGGCTGCTCAACACGACAAAAAAACAGTCAGGGTTGTCCTCGATATTGATAATATGGAGGGATATAGGATTTTTCACCTTTATGATCCCTTTCGGATTGTGGTCGATGTGCAAGGCAAGGAGCCGAAGGTAAAGCCCGTAAAAACAGTAGTTGCTCCCAGGTCTCAGAAAGAAAAAGCAACAAAAAAAGGCAAAAAAAAAGGCATATCTTTAGCTAAACAGTTAGGATTAGGAGTAAAGAAGATTGTAATTGATGCAGGCCATGGCGGAAAAGATCCGGGTGCTATTGGAAGAAATGGCCTAAGAGAGAAAGATGTTGTGCTTAAGCTTGCAAATTTAGTAGCAGAAAGGGTGAGAGGAGATCTTCATTGTCAGGCCATTTTAACCCGAAGAAATGATGTATTCTTGCCTTTGGAAAAGAGGACTGCAATTGCGAATATGAAAAAAGCAGATCTATTTATTTCTCTCCATGTAAATGCCCATAAGAATATCAGATGTCAGGGCTTAGAGACCTATATTTTAAATATAGCCTTAGATGAGGAAAGCATGAATGTAGCTGCAAGAGAAAATGCTACTTCTACAAAAAACATAAGTGACCTCCAGATGATTCTCAATGACCTTATGCTTAATACAAAGATAAATGAGTCGAGTAGACTGGCAAAATTTGTGCACAATGGTTTGGTAAAGGAGGTGCGGAGAGGATACAAGATAGTTAAGAACAGGGGTGTGCGGCAGGCACCATTTTATGTCTTGATTGGTGCGGAGATGCCCGCAATTCTGGTAGAGGTAGGTTACATTACAAATTCGATAGAAAATAGACGTCTTAAAAGCATGTCGTATCTTAAGAGGGCTGCTTCTGGTATTGTGAAGGGCATTGATTTATACATTAAGGATATGGAGTTGGCCTATAAAGGTGGATAAGATTTTAATTCTGCAGCCATTTTAGGTAGGCATCAATAAACATATCAATATCCCCATTCATCACCCTCTCAACATCTCCAACTTCAAGGTTTGTCCTGTGATCTTTTACTAATCTGTAAGGATTGAATGTGTATGACCGTATTTGATTGCCCCATGCTATCTCTTTCTGGGATTGGTGTCTGAGATCTTTTTCTTTGATTTTTTTCTCCTTTTCCAATGCATAGAGTCGTGCTTTAAGAATTTTTAGTGCCACTTCTTTATTTCGATGCTGAGATTTTTCATTTTGGCACTGGACAGCTATATTGGTTGGTAAGTGGGTAATCCTTACAGCAGAGCTGGTCTTATTAACATGCTGTCCACCTGGACCGCTAGCCCTAAAGGTTTCTATTCGTAAATCTTTCTCGTTAATATCTATTTTGATGTCATCTTCAATCTCTGGCAAGATAGATACCGATGCAAATGATGTATGTCTTCGACTACTGGCATCAAAAGGAGAGATCCTGACCATACGGTGAATGCCATGCTCCGATTTAAGGTAACCGTATGCATGAGTGCCACTTACAGTGAAGGTAACATTTTTTATCCCTGCCTCATCGCCTGCCAGGTGATCAACGATTTTGGTCTGCATCTTTCTGGACTCTGCCCATTTGAGATACAGCCTGAATAACATTTCAACCCAATCTTGAGCCTCTGTTCCTCCTGCGCCTGCATTTATGGCTACAATTGCATTTCTTTTATCATCTTTATCTATGAAGAGGGTCTGAAGCTCGTATCTATTTATCTCTTTTTCCAGCTCAGAAAGGTCGGTGCTTGCCTCTGAAATCATTTTCTCATCGTTTTCTTCCTGGGCTAACTTGGTCAGGATGTCAAGCTCTTCTAACTCATTTTTGTATCTATGCCATTCCTCTAATTGGTTGCTGAGCACCCCTCTTTCCTGGCTTAGTTTGGTGGCTTCATTCTGGTTGTTTTGCCAAGTATCCGTTTTAGATAATATTTGTTCTATTTTTTTCAGCCTTTGTTCACCATCAGTTAAGTCAAAGATGCTCCCAAATATCATCTAATTTCCTATTCAGGGTATCTATTTTTTCTATTATCTCTGTATAATTCATACTTTTATCTCCTTATATTAAGTGCCTAAAGTGAACTAAAATTATAGGTGCCTAAAGTTATTATCACTAAATTTCTCCATATCACTTCATATTAACGACGCTTTAATATCCAAAGAAATTTAATAATTGTTGCGATTGTTAATAGTATAGCAAAAATATTACCTAATTGTGAATAGAATGTTTTTTTCTGTGTTAATTTTATCTTCTTTTGCAAGATTTCCCTCGCAAAAAGCTCGCTTTTATCTACTATCTTTCCATTTGCAAGAATAAAGGCGCTTATCCCAGTGTTTGCAGCCCGTGCCATAGGTAAACCATTTTCTACGCACCTAAAAACAGCCATGCTCAGGTGTTGATAAGGGGCACTTGTACGGCCAAACCATGCGTCATTGGTGAGGTTTACTAAAAGCTCAGCTCCTTGGGCAGCGAATTTTCGAGAGATATCAGGAAAGATAGTCTCAAAACAGATTAATGCCCCTATTTTAAGACCTGGAGAATGTATGGGTTTTACTTTCTTACCAGTGGAGAAGTCTCCTGCCGCTGTAACTAAGCGATGTACAAATGGGATGTATTTTTTCAGTGGAACATATTCACCAAAGGGGACAAGATGAACCTTGTCATAATAATCAAATACCCTGCTTTTAGATATCATATATGCCCTGTTGTAATAGAAGATGCTGTCCTTATCTTTTACATATGCAGGAGAACCAAACAGAATATTTGCATTGGTTATTTTAGCAACCTCGAATATTTCCTCAGAAAGATGAGATGTGTCTTGAAAAAAACATGGAAGCGCAGTTTCAGGCCAAATGATGAGCTGAGGTTTAAAATCTGCTGATTCTAAGGATAGCTTCTTATAAATAGACAATGTCTCTTCTTGAAAATCTGAGTCCCATTTTAAAGACTGATCGATATTCCCCTGGACAATCACTGCCCTTAATTCCCTGCCTTTTGAGTTATTATCTCCTTTTTCTTTCAAACGACTGTAGCCATATACAAGTATACATCCTACAAGGAAAAAGGTGAAAATTGTTTCTATCCTGACACGTTGGAAGGTATGCCTGTTGCCTGCCTGCCACCTGCCTGCAATGCTTCGCAATGCGAGGAGGGCGGGTCGCTCTCGCCCGTCCGCCATCGGCTTCGCCTCAGGCGAATGCCGGGCGGGCTCAGGCCCTGCCAGACGGTCGGCAGGCGGGTCCGTTTTCCGTTGTCCGTTGTGTTTGTTATGATCATCCCTCGTGACTTCTGACTTGCGCTCTATAGTGTAAGCCGATATTTTTTTCTTAATCATGAGAGAAGCTACATTATATATGGAAAAATTTACCAGAACGATAACAAATGATATGCCATAGACACCGGCAATATCTGATATCTGTATTAGTGGCAACCTGGAATATTGGCTGTACCCTAAAAGGCACCAAGGGAGACCGGTCATAATATAAGATTTTGCGTATTCAAGTGCGACCCAGATGCTCGCTCCCCAAAATGGTGATAGCCTATTGTTTTTAAAATTAGTCACAATAAGTGCAAAAAAGGCTATATAGAGAGCAAGATAGAACGAAAGAAGCAAGAATGCTACAAGGCTTAAGATAAGGCTAATATTGCCGTAACGGGAAAGTACATTAACTACCCAATAAATAAGGGTTAGGTAGTGGAGAAGACCAGCAAAAAGCCCTATCTTAAATGCATCTGATAGGGATTTATCCTCAAGGCTAATGAGGAGAGGTATGAGGGATATCCATGCTATCCAGTCCAAATTGATCGGGGCAAAGCTGGCAGTTAACATGAGACCTGAAAGTCCTGCGAGCAGCACATTTTTTATACTAATTTTGGTCATTTAAAGGTAGCTCGTTT